>NZ_CABFVA020000017.1 GCF_902143375.2 Methylacidimicrobium tartarophylax
TCGATCACGGCGGGGGTCATCTCGAGCCCCGCTTTGTTCGCTTGGGGGAGAAGATCGACGACGAGTATCAGGTGCTCGCCGGCCTCCAAGAAGGGGAACGGGTGGTTACGGGTGCCAACTTTCTTATCGACGCCGAGTCCCGGGTCCAGGGGGCCTTGCAGATTTGGTCTGGGGAGCAGCCCGCAGAGGGAGCGTTGGTGCCCGGGAAGCCCGCTCCGGCCGCTCCTCCGCCGGCTGGCCATCACCATCACCACGGGATGCCCGGAATGCCTGGGATGTAGCCATGTTGGAGCGCCTGATCGAATGGAGCGGCCGCAATCCGTTCTTGGTCAGCGTGCTGGCCGCCTTTGGCCTCACCTGGGGGATCTCGGCCTTGCGGAGTTCTCCCTTGGATGCCGTTCCGGATCTCTCCGACGCTCAGGTGATCGTCTATACGGAGTGGACGGGACGGAGCCCCACGCTCGTGGAAGATCAGATCACCTATCCGATCTCCACACTCTTTCTCTCGGCACCGAAAGTGAAGTTTGTCCGCGGAGAGTCGATCTTCGGGAAGTCGTTTGTCTACGTTATCTTCGAGGATGGCACGGACATCTATTGGGCTCGGTCGCGCGTGCTCGAGTACTTGAATTCGGTTCGCGGTCGATTGCCGGAAGGAGTTAGCCCAACCTTGGGGCCGGATGCGACGGGCGTCGGCTGGGTCTATGAATACGCGCTCGTCGACGAGTCGGGACGCCACGACCTAACCGAGCTTCGCTCTTTCCAGGACTGGACGCTCCGCTATGCCTTGGCGTCCGTCCATGGCGTTTCGGAGGTGGCGAGCGTTGGTGGCTACGTTCGTCAATATCAAGTCAATCTCGATCCCGACAAGCTCGTGGCCTACGGCGTTCGCTTCTCCGAGGTCGTCGATGCAGTTCGCAAGGGCAACCGCGACGTGGGCGGAAAGAGCTTCGAGATCTCGACGATGGAGTATTACATCCGTGGGCGGGGCTACTTTCAATCCCTCGCCGACGTGGGAAACGTGGTCGTGCGCACCGACCCGCAGGGCTTTCCCATCCTGGTCCGCCAACTGGGGAGCCTCACCCTTGGGGGAGACTTGCGGCAAGGGCTGGTGGAGTTCGGTGGAAAGGGGGAAACCGTTGGGGGGATCGTCGTGATGCGTTACGGCGAAAATGCCCTGCGGGTGATCGACGGAATCAAGAAAAAGCTGAAGACGCTCGAGGGCTCTCTCCCTTCCGGAGTCCGACTCGTCCCCACCTACGACCGTTCCGAGCTCATCCATCGATCGATTCGGACCCTTTGGGAGAAGTTGATCGAGGAGAGTCTCGTGGTCAGCCTGGTCTGCATTCTCTTCCTGTGGCATGTCCGCAGCGCTCTGGTGGCGATTCTGCTTCTCCCGGCGGCGATCATCCTCTCCTTCATCCCCTTCAGCGGTCTGCGCCTGACGGCGAACATCATGTCGCTGGGAGGAATCGCCATCGCGATCGGGGCCATGGTCGATGGAGCCGTCATCATGGTGGAAAATGCCCATAAGCAGTTGGAGGAGGCCCGGGAAAAGAGCGGGAAGGAACCACGCGGGGAGGAGCGGCTCCAAGTGCTGCTTTCCGCAGCCAAGATGGTGGGCCGCCCGCTCTTCTTCTCGCTCCTCGTAATTACCGTTTCTTTTGTCCCCGTCTTTGCTCTCGAGGCTCAGGAAGGCCGTCTCTTTCGTCCGCTGGCCTTCACCAAGACCTTCGCGATGTTTTTCGCGGCCCTGCTCTCGGTGACCTTGGTTCCCGTGCTGATGCTCTGGTTCATCCGGGGACGGATCGTTCCGGAAAAGCGCAACCCGCTCAACCGGCTGCTTCTCGCCGCCTACGATCCGATCCTCCGGTTCGTCCTTCGCTATCGCATTCCCGTGCTTCTCCTCGCACTCGCGGTGCTGGCCTCGACTCTCTATCCGATCTCCCGCCTGGGTGCGGAGTTCATGCCCCCGCTGGGCGAGGGAACCCTGCTCTACATGCCGACGGCCGTGCCCGGGGTGGCGATTGCAGAGGCCGCTCGGATCCTCCAGACGCAGGACCGAATCATCGCCCGAATGCCCGAGGTCGCTACCGTCTTCGGAAAGGTAGGGCAGGCGGACACCGCGACCGATCCCGCCCCGCTGTCCATGACCGAAACGGTGGTGACCTTCCGGCCGGAAAGCCAATGGCGCCAAGGGATGACTTGGGACAAGCTCGTCGCGGAGTTGAATGGGCAGCTCCAGTTCCCGGGAGTGGCCAACATCTTCTGGATGCCGATCCAGACCCGCACGGAGATGCTGACGACGGGCTTCCGGTCGAACTTGGGGATCAAGATCTTTGGTTCGGATCTCAACGTCATCCGCGATTTAGGGGAGAAGATCGAGCGCACCCTTTCCGGGTTTCCCGATACCCGGAGCGTCTTCGCGGAGAGGGTGGAAGGAGGGCGTTACCTGGATATCCAGGTTCGCCGCGAGGCATTGGCCCGTTACGGATTCACGGTCGAGGATGTCAACCAAGCGATCGAGGGAGCGATCGGCGGGAACACCGTGACCGTCACAGTGGAGGGGCGGGAACGATATCCCGTGAGTGTCCGATACAATCGAGACTTTCGGCAGGATCCGCTTGCGCTCTCTCGGATCCTCTTGGGCGAGTCGCCGGAGGCTGTTTCCCTCGCAGCCTCGCCGCGGGGTTCGTCCCCGGGGCCGATCGCGGGCGTCCAGGTGCCTTTGGGAGAGTTGGCGGATATCCATTTTACCTTCGGCCCTCCCGAGGTTCGGAGCGAGAACGCCCAGCTCGTCGGCTTTGTCTTTGTCGACAGCACGGCCAAGGATTTCGTCGGCTATGTTCAAAAGGCTGGCGCAGAGATCGCCCGAAACGTCACTTTCCCTCCCGGATACTACGTCGAGTGGGCCGGTTCTTATGAATATTTCCTCCGCGCGAAGCAGCGTCTTTTTCTCCTCATCCCGCTCACCTTAGTGATTATTTTTGTTTTGTTGCATCTGAATACGCGGTCGGTGGATCGAACCTTCCTGGTGCTGCTCGCCGTGCCCTTTTCTCTGGTAGGCGCCTTTTGGCTCCTCTACTGGCTCGGCTATAACCTGAGCGTGGCGGTGGCCGTCGGACTGATCGCGCTGGCCGGTCTCGACGCGGAGACAGGCGTGATCATGCTTCTCTATTTGGACAACGCCTATGAGGAACGAAGTCGCGAAGGACGAATGCGGTCGCGAGCCGATCTGCGTGCGGCGATCGAAGAGGGCGCTCTCGGCAGAATCCGCCCGAAGATGATGACCATCTGCGCGATTCTCTTCGGTCTTCTCCCCATCCTCTGGAGCCGGGAGACCGGGGCGGACGTCATGAAACGGATCGCCGCTCCCATGGTCGGCGGGATCGTGACTTCGGGAGTGCTCGAATTACTCCTCTACCCAATCCTCTACTTCCTCTGGCGCGGCCGCGGCTTGCCAAGGGGAGACGAGGCTTCCGAGGCGAGACCGGGGCTTGGTTCGGCTGCGAAACAGGCTCGCTCTTAATTCGAGGGCCGCAGAGCCTCAAGAGGCCCAACGGGCTTTCCCGATCTCGACGAGCGGCTCCCCGTATGTTGTCCTTTCCCGCACGCGGCTCCGGTTGCAGCAGGCGGCCGAAAGCCGATGGCCGCGCCAAAGCGTTGAACGAGTCGGTGAGGGGCCAGTTCTCACAAATTTCGTAGCCGAGGCGCCGCAAATGGGCTTGGATGCGAGGCGCGGCGCCGGTTTTCCACCGGGGCTGTATGAAGACATACTGCAAGGATGGAAAACCAAGCCCAACGAAGCAGGCGAGCCCATTGTGCAAGCCGCAGGAGAAAGCTTGTGAGAACTGGCCGCTAAGGAACGGTAGAAAGACGAGACCATCGGCGTGACCAAATTTTATCTCCTCGGCTTTTGCATCGCCTTTCTCATCGGCTTGACCGGAGTCGGAGGGGGTACCCTGACGGTTCCCATTCTCCTCTTCTTCGGGATCGAGCCGGCGGTCGCGGTCGGCGTCGCCTTGGGGTTCTCGGCGTTGATCAAGATCCCGAGCGCCCTCATCTACTTTCTCAAAAGGGAGATCAACAAGCGGATTCTGCTGCTTCTCTGCCTAGGGGGAATTCCCGGTGTCATAGCCGGTTCCTTTCTGCTCGCCCACGCTTCGCGAAAAGGACACCTCGGCTCGTTCATCCTGCTCGCGATCGGCCTGACGGTCGTTCTCTCCTCCCTACTCAACCTCTGGCTTGCCCTGACCGATCATCGTCTCCAGCTCCACCGCTATTTGCGCTGGCTGCCCCTCTTTTCCCTCTTGATCGGGTTGGAGGTCGGCTCCTTTTCCGCAGGGGGTGGGGCCTTGGGGAGCCTCCTTCTCCTGACTCTGACCAAGCTCGCGCCGAGCGAGGTCGTCGGGACGGACATCGCCTTCGGGATGATTCTTTCTCTAGTTGGAGGGGTCATCCATGCCCATCAGGGGCTGAGCGATGCTCACCTCGTTTCCGCGATGGTGGGAGGCGGGGTATTGGGAGCCATCGGAGGCTCCTATGCCTGCACCATCATTCCCAAGAAGCCCGCCCGAGTCTTTCTTCTTGTCTGGTTGATCTTCGTCGGCGCGATGGTGACGCTGCGCGCGATCCGGTAAAAAAAGAGGATCGCCGGAAAGCGATCGCCGCGCCTTGGGTGCGAACCTTGTCAGATATGCCGTCTAGATCACAGCCGTCGGAACCAGATACCAATAGAGCTTGTTGAGCGCGACTTTCTGGAGATGGCGAAAGTCATCCGGTTCATGCACCGCCGGCGGATGAGCGTAGTCGAAATCCAGAATGGTTGCCTTCCCATATCCTGCATCGATAAAGCAGGTGACGTGCCCATTATAGGTTGCTTTCCCGGGTGAGGGCTCCTGCCGAGTAATCGCGGCCTCGATCTGTTCGGCGATCACCGGCGCCTCGAAGTGGGCGGTGCTTCCGGCTTTGCTGATGGGCAAGTCGGTCGTATCGCCCAGCGCCCAGACATTGGGAAGTCCGCTCACGTGGAGTGTATTGCGATCGGTCTTCACCCATCCGTCGTTGTCCGCCATCGGGTGTCCTCGAAGGAATGTTGCTCCCTTATGGGGCGGAGTCATCACCAGGATATCGAAAGGAAGCTCGGTTCCTTCCAGACTCTTGACGATCTGCTTTTCGGCATCGACGGACTCGAGGTTAAAAAAAGTTTCCGCGCGGATGGAACGGCGCTCGAAGAGAGCCCGAACCACAGGAACGACGCTGGGAATCTGGAAGACGTCGTTCAAGGGAAAGGTGTAGACGATCTCGGTCTTGGAGCGGACCCCCTTGTGGCTGAGAAAGGCTTCGGCAAGAAAGGTGAACTCGAGGGGAGCCACCGGGCACTTGTAAGGGATTCCGCCCACTCCCACGACGAGGCGTCCTCCTTCGAATTCGCTCAGCTTATGGTAGAGACGATAGGCCGCGTCAGGCGTGTAGAAATGATCCGCACCGGCGACAAAACCCTCTACTGCTTCCGGGCAGGGAACGGAGCCCGTGGCAATGACCAGATAGTCGTAGGAAAGATGTTCCCCTTTGGCGGTACGGAGCGTCTGCTTCTCGGGAAGCCATTCGGAAACCGTCTCGGTCCGTAAATGAACTTTCGGGTTGAGCAACTTACGCTCGGAGCGCGCGATTTTTCTCGGATCCTCCTCGCCGAACGGGATGTAGAGCTGTGCCGGCTGGTAATAATGGAGAGGAGAATCGCTGACGACTTCGATCGCCGCATCTTCGGGCCGTAACCGGTGAGCTAATCGGTTGGCCACGATCGTTCCCCCGGTTCCGCCTCCCAGGATCAGAATTTTTTTCATGATGCTCCTTTCTTTCTCTTGAGGAACCGACCGCCTAGTGACTAGCGGCGATCTTGCCGCCTAGTGATTCTTACGGCAGATGATTCGAGTCCCTCCGGGGGCCGCCTCTTCCATTCCGATCAACTCGTAGCGGGCCTTATTGATCCAAGCGGGAATGTCTTTCTTGCTTCCCTCATCGCCGGAGATGACCGCGACGACGTCGCCGACGTTCGCCGAGCGCACCAAGCGAATCATTTCCATGAGCGGTCCCGGGCAAAAGCTCCCTCGCGCATCGCTCTCTTTGGTGATCTTTACTCCTTCCATACGTTCTCCCTTTGTCTCCCTGTTGGCATCAGCCGAGATCGGCTGGCTCTTCTATAGAAAAATGATCTGCCCGTCGGACGCTTCTTCGATGAAATGGGCGACCCCCACGATCTCGCTCACGATCGGCTCGAGATCCTCGAGCTTGATGGAGAGGAGATCCATCGTGAGCCCGCAGGCCTTGACCTTGACGTTACCAATGTCCATGGCGCTCTGGATGGTCTCAAGCCAATTGGGCGCTTTTTTGGCCTCCAAGACTTGAAGAAACTGGGCCCCGTAGTCCTCGAAGTCTTTGCTGATGCGTCGGTTCTGCTTCCAGTCCCCCTTGCGGAGGGCGAAGAGGCCGTAAAAGGTGGCAAAGATGGTTACTTCCTTCTGCATGGCGGCAGCGCCGGAGGCGATGATCGAAGCCGCCATGAGCTTATCTACTGTGCCGGAGAAGAGAACAATCGACAATTTTTCACTCATAAGAGCCTTTGCGTGAAGGTTGAAGAGACGCGCGCAGCTTGACATTACATTGCTCGCAAAGGCGATCTCTCCCGTCAAGCAAAAAGTCTCTGCCGCGCCTCCGCACTTTGTGAGAGGGGCAGCCTCAGAGGAGCTGTTTGCGGGCAAGCGCCTTTCGCAAGCTTTTCCGGGCACGGTAGAGGCGCATCTCCACGATTTTGCGGGAGCAGCCGAGAACCTGGGCAATCTCTTCGTAGGAGAGCTCCTCGTACTCGAAAAGAATCAAGGTTTCCTTGAGCGGTTCAGGAAGCAAAAGGACCGCCGCCCGGACCTGCTCGCAGATTTCCCGCCGTTCGAGCTGAGTTCCCGGAGGCGTTTCCGACCCGAGGAGTTCCTCGAGAGGACGCGAGTGTTCTCTGTCTCCGGGAGCTTCCAGGGAAACCGTGGGATGCCGGCGGCGCCATCGGGCCAGGTTGCGGCTCAGGTTCGTGGCAATCGTGAAGAGCCAAGTCGAGAAGCGGCCCTTCGGTCGAACTTTGCTGCGGGCTTCGTAGACGCGAACGAAGGTTTCCTGCGCGAGATCGGCTGCCGAGGCCGCATCGCCGGTAAGCCGGCAGAGAAAGAAAAAAAGCCTCTCCTGCCAGCGATCCATGAGGGCGCTTAAGGCTTGATCGTTCCCCTTGGCGAGCCGAGTCATGAGCTCCCAGTCGGGATCCGGCGCAATCATGGGCCGCTTCTCCCGCTTCGCCCTGGGCTACGGAGTGGGATCGAAGCCCAAAAGCTCATTCGAGACAAGGGTTAGGTAGTGTTGTTGCTGCTTGCTGGAGAGTTCTTCGCTCACCGCGTAGACGTGCTGGAGGAATGCTTGCCGACAGTCGGAGCGGAGCCGGTCGCTCTCCGCCATGGCCGCCAGGATTTCCGGCGTGATCGAGCGGTTTTGCCGTAACAGGGCTTCGAGCTTCGCGTCGGCTGCGAGAATCTGCCGGCACATCGCCTGGCAGCGAGGGCGGTGCGCTTCTTGCAGACGGGCGATTGCCGTGAGTTGTTGGTTGGAGAGGTGAAGCTCGCGGCGAAGCCATTGCAACCCCGCGTCGGGACCTCTGGCGACCTGTCGGGCAGGGAGCAGCTCGAAGAAGAGTGTTGCTGCATAGACCAAGGCCGCGATGAGGGCGATCGGGCCGGCGAGCAGGAAGATCCGTTTCACGGTCTCCTCTGCGCAGACGCCAAGGCTTGGGGGTCGATCTCCTGGAAGTATTGGGCTTTCAGCTCCGACCACCGTTTCTTCTCCCATCGGCTTGCTTGGCCTGTCGCGAGCAGAAAAGCGAGAAGGACGGCGGCAACAAACAGGACCCAGGCTCCCCGGCTCAGGCGCGCGGCAGGAACGGCTTCCCGCGAGCGCCCTGCCACCCGCTCCCAGACCTCGGCTTGAAATCGGGCCGGAAGACGACCTTCCGGACGCCAGCTATGCAACACATCATCCAACGGATCGCGGCTCATCTCCTGCCTCCAGGCTCTATCAGAATAAACACTCCATGGCGGCTTTTCCCTCGCAAAATCAAAACGAGGCTGTTGCGATTCTACCACGCCCGGATCGGCCGCAAGGGGGGAATCCCTCGGCCCTTGCGCGAAAGGCACGAAAGAAAAGCCTGACTTGCACTCTTGTGTAATCCTCTGCTACTGTTCATCCAAGACCGCAAGGAGGCATGGCATGAATGAAGTGATCACTAGACAGAAGCTGCTCAATGATGTTCGCGAGGTCATCCACGACACGGAAATTCTCATGAAGGAATCGACGGGCAACCTCGGGGAAAAGGCGCGCGACGTGCAGGAGCGCTTGACCGCTCGAATCAGCTCTCTGCGCGAATATCTGGGTGACCGGGAAGACCGTTTTGCGGATCGTGCTTTGGGAGGCGTGCAGGAAATCGATCGAACCGTGCGCGATCATCCTTACGAGGCGGTCGGCCTGGGGGTTGTGTTTGGGGTGCTGCTCGGAGCGTTGCTCAGTCGCCGATAGATGACGGAAGCGCAGCAGCGCGGTGGCGCTCGCGGCTCGGGGCAGAAGCTTCTTACGCTGCTGCTTCGACTGATGGCGGTCCGCCTGGAGCTCTTTGCCGTAGAGCTTCAAATGGAGATCGAGCAACTCCTCCGTCTGCTGCTCTGGTTGGGAGCGGGACTTTTTCTCGCAGGTCTCTCCGTTCTCTGGCTTGGCATTGCGCTCCTCTCTCTGACCTGGGATGATCCGATGGCCCGAACCGTTACCGTCGGTACGATGGGAGTGGCCTGTCTGGGAGCGATGATCTTTGCGGGAACGCGCGTATGGAAACGGCTGAAAGCATTGAGGACCCCGTTTGCTGAGACCATTCAGGAACTAGGGAAGGACGTCGCGTGGTTGCACGATCGCGCAAGGAAGTAAGAGAAGAGAGAATGCGAGAACTCCTCGCTGCCTGCGAGCAGCAGCGAACCGAGTTGCGTGACACTCTCGAGGAGCTGCGGACGCCTGTCCGAGTCCTGGAAGTCGGCTGGCGCTTGGCGCAGGTGGTTCGTCCCGGGTTGCAGCTTTTCCGTGAGATTCAGGACGATTGGAAGCTACAGACGCCCAAGAAAGCCAGAAGCTCCCTGCTTTCCGTATTTCGCTTCTTTTCTTGGGCGGAGCGGGCCCGACTGGCGTTGACGGTCGGGCGCTGGGTTGGAGGTCATCTGTTAGGGAAAGGCCGAGGCAGAGCCTGACGGTAGGTACCAACTTTGACCTTGCTTCGCGTCCCGGCCTCAAGTAGACGTCGAATAGACGGTGAGGACTGTCGCGATTGGTCGATTTCGAACAAGGATGACACTTGATCGTGCATGAGGTCCGCTGCGGGAATCCGCGGCTCACGTCATTTGTTCTAGCTAACCAATTGTAGATCTATGATTTATCAGTTGTTTCTCAAGGGCGGCCCGATCATGTGGCCGATCCTGCTCCTTTCGATCGCGACCATGGCCGTCCTCTTCGAGCGCTTCCTCTTCCTTTTGACCGAGGCTCGGCGAAGCGACATCAAGCTCGTGCGGAAGATCTTCGAGCTGGCCGAGCATGGTCGCATCCATCAGGCGCTTGCCGCTGGGGAGAAATCGAAGGATGCGGTGGTGCGTGTGCTCGTGGAAGGTTTGCGGCATAAAGATGGCTCCGTTTCCGACGCGCTGCTGGAAGCGGCCAATGCCCAGCTCGACCGCTACAACAAGGGATTGGTCGTTCTGGATACCGCCGTGACCCTGGGGCCGCTTCTCGGGCTCCTGGGCACCGTCACCGGCATGATGCGTGCGTTCAGCATCGTCGGCGGTGGGGAGTTGGCGGGCAAGCAGGCGGCCATTACCGGAGGCGTGGCGGAATCGTTGATCGCCGTGAGCTTCGGTCTCACGGTGGCGATCGTTGCCATCGTCCCTCTTAATTTTTTCAGCTCCCGGATGGAGACCATGCGCCGCCAGATGGAAGCCGCTTCCACCAAGCTCGAAATGCTTCTGCTTCGTTTTGCCGGCCGCTCCTCGGCGGACGAGGAGCAGGTAGGAGCTACGGCTCTCGGGAACGAGGAAGGCGACTGACCTCGGGCGCAGCATCTTCTTTCTTATGAAGGTCTCTTCTCCACGGCGCCATCGGCCTCGTCTCGAAATCATCCCGTTTATCGACGTGATGTTTTTTCTCTTGGCCACGTTCATGATCATGTCCCTGGCGATGGTCAAGAATCCGGGGGTGGCGGTACAGCTGCCCAAGGCCCAGACGTCCGCAAGCGAGGAGCGAAAGGAGAAGGAAGTTACCCTCACCATCACCGACAAGGGCGATGTCTTTTTCGATCATGACAAGGTCTCTACGGCAGAGCTTCCCGGAAAGCTCGCCGCACTCAAGGCAGAGGCCGGCCCGGACAAGGCCAAGGTCTTTCTCAACAGCGACCGGAAGGCCACCTTCGACAACGTGGTGGGCGTCCTCGACGAAATCCGCAAGCAAGGGATCTCGAAGATTGCCATTCAGACCGAGCGAGCGGAAAAAGCTCGCTAGCGTCTTTAGCTCGTAGCCGGCTCCGCGTTCCCGCGCCGTCCTGGGGTTACCCTCCTCGCAGGATGTCGGCATACGATTCCGGGGGAAAACTAACTTCCACCGCAGCAGACATCTCCCATTCGCAAGCCGCAGGAGAACGCTTGTGAGAGGGGAAGCTTAGCTCTGCACGCGTTCGGAGAGATTCCCCGACGCCTGCTTCTGCTTGGCGATCTGCCGCTTGCGCAGCATGTAGTAGAAAACGGGAACGGCAGGCTGGGAGAGAAGCGTCGCGGCGATCTCGCCGGCCATGAGGGCGAGGGCGAGCCCTTGAAAAATGGGATCGAAGAGGATCACCGCGCTGCCGATGACCACAGACAGAGCGGTCAGCAGGATCGGACGCAAACGAATGGCACCCGCGGAAATGACCGCTTCCTCCAAGGGATCACCTGCTTCGAGGCGCATCTCGATGAAATCGACCAGGATAATGGCATTGCGAACGACGATCCCCGCGCCGGCCATCATCCCGATCATCGAGGTGGCGGTGAAAAACATCCCGAGATACCAATGAGCGGGAAGAATCCCGATCAGGGAGAGGGGAATGGGCAGCATCACCGCCCAAGGGGTCACAAAAGAGCGAAACCATCCGACGACCAGGATAAAGATCAGGACAAGGACCATGGCGAAGGCTTTACCGAGATCCCGGAAAACCTCATAGGTCACTTGCCATTCGCCATCCCACTTGATCGACCAGTCATTCGGACTGTCGGGAAGATGGGTATACAGGATTTCCAGCGGCTTTCCCTGTGGCGTGCGGATGTTTTCGAGCGAAGGAGTAAAATCGAGGATGCCGTAGACGGGACTGCCGATCTGGCCCGTCACGTCGCCCAGGAGATAGGTTACCGGCATCAAGTTCTTATGGAAAATGGGATGGCGCTGCCAGCCCGTCTGCTGCGAGGTCAGGTCTTTGACGGGAATCAGCCGGGCAAATCGGGAAAGCAGGGCCAGGTTACGGACGGCCTGATCGGTCCGGCGCTGCTCTTCGGGCAGGCGGACGAGAATCTGCACGCGTTCCGGATCGTTCGGAGCATGGGCAAGACCGGGACTTGTCCCCTGTAAGGCCGTGACAATGTTCTGCGCGACCGCTTCTCCCGGCAGTCCGTTCAGGGATGCTTTGACCAGATCGACGTTGAGAAGTTCGAGCGGATGATCGCTCTCCTCATAGGTGGCGATATCGGTGATCTCCGGGGATTGGCGCATCAGCTTCTCCACTTGGGTAACGATTTCTCGGCGCTGGACAGCCGAAGGACCATAGATTTCCAAGACGAGCGTGGAAAGAACGGGTGGGCCGGGCGGAACCTCCGCAACCTGGACGTAGGCGCCCTCGAATTCTCGGGCGATCCGGTTGATTTCGGGTCGGACACTTTCCGCGATGTCATGACTTTGGCGTTTCCTCTCGGACTTGTTCGTGAGGTTCACCTGCAGGTCGCCCTGGTAAGGGGCTTCCCGGAGAAAATAGTGGCGGATCAGCCCGTTGAAGTTGTAGGGCGAATGAGTGCCGGCCTGGACCTCCACGTTGGTCACCTCGGGAATTTTGAGAACGACCTGGGCCATCCGATCGAGCAGGGAGCGAGTCGTCTGGAGAGGGGTTCCCTCCGGCATGTTGAGGATGACCTGGAATTCATTTTTGTTATCGAAGGGGAGCATCTTGGCGCGGACGAGCTTGAGAGGAATCAAGGCTACGGCACCCACCAGGAGGAGGAGAACGCCGAGAACGAAGAGAAGGCGCAACCACCGGTTGTAGATCAAGGGAGTCACGAACCCTCGATAGAGGCGCAGAAGGAGTCCTTCTCCGCGGTCGCCCGCGTGCTTGCTTCCTTTTAACAACGAGACCGATGCCCAAGGCGTTGCTGAAAGGGAGACGAGCATGGAAACGATCATCGCGGTGGTTGCTCCGATCGGAATGGGCCGCATGTAAGGGCCCATGAGGCCTCCCACGGTGGCCATCGGAAGGATGGCGGCGATCACCGCCAAGGTGGCCAAAATCAAGGGGCCGACGATCTCGAGCATGGCTTCGGTCGCCACAACGAGCAGGGACCGGCCGGCGTTGGCTGGCAGATGGAGGTGGCGGACGATGTTTTCCACCCCGACGATCGGGTCATCGACCAGAATGCCGATCGTGAAGATTAAGGCAAAAAGGGTGACCCGGTTGATGGTGAAATGGAAGAGATGGAAGGTGAGCAGGGTAATCGCCAGCGTGGTTGGGATCGCAATGACGGTGATCGCCGCAGCCCGCAAACCGAGGAAGAGGGCAATCAGAAGGCTCACCCCGAAAATCGCGATCCCCATGTGCTCCAGGAGTTCATTGGATTTTTCCGCCGCGGTCTCCCCATAATTACGCGTGACGACGTAACGGACGTCCGGGGGAAGGATCGAGGGACGGAGGGCATTGACGCTCGTCAGGATCTTCTTGGCCAGGAAGGTGGCGTTTGCCCCCTTTCTCTTGGCGATGGCAAGAGTGACGGCTTCGATCGAGCCTTTCGGCTGGCCGGCCGCAGCAGGACCGAAGCGGAGAGTCAAGCTCCGCTCATCCTGGTCCGGCCCGTCGACGATCTGCGCCACATCCCGCAGATAGACGATTTTTCCCTGGCTTACACTGACGACGAGGCTTTCGAGATCCTCTTTGGTCGTAATGAGGGCGTTGGGCTCGACATCGACGAGCTTCGGTTCCGACTCGAGGTGGCCCGCGGGAAGCCGCACATTGTTTTGTTGGATGAGTCGGACGAGGTCCGCCGGGGTGAGGAGGTGCGCAGCGAGCTTCGCCGGATCGAAGAAGACCTGGAATTGCCGTTTTCGCCCGCCGAGGATCGTGGTTTCCGAGATGTCGGAGATGGGATTGATCTTGTCGCGGACCGTAGCCACGATTCGACGGAGGCTGAGCGGATCCTTCTCTGAGCTGAAGAATGTGAGGGCGAGAATCGGAACGTCGTCGATGGATCGCGGCTTGATCAGCGGCAGGGATGCGCCGGGCGGGAGAAAGTCGAGATGGGAATAGACCTTGGTAAAGAGCTTGATGAGGCTCTTCTCCATGTCTTCGCCCACTCGAAAGCGAACGATAAACATGGCTCCGTTGGGGGCCGCCGTCGAATAGACATATTCGACCCCCGGGATCTCCCAAAAGACCCGCTCTCCATTGTCGACGACGCGCTTTTCGACCTCCTCGGGGCTCGCCCCGGGCATGGAGACGAAGATGTCAAAGAGCGGAACGACGATCTGAGGTTCTTCCTCCCGCGGCAGCTCGATCAAGGCAATGGCGCCCAGAAGCCAGGAGGCGAGGATGAGCAGGGGAGTAACCAGGGAAGAAGAGAAAAAGCGGATGAATCCGCCGATGGCTCCCCCCTCTTGCTTCGCACTCATGGGGCCGACTCCCCGATTTCCTTGGCGATCTGCTGGACTTGATAGTCATCGAGCTCCCCCGACAAAAAGTAGAGCTTTGCCCGAGAGATCTCGAGGCGGGCCAGACTGTCCCAATACCCGGTTTCGGTTTGGAGCTGCATCTGCCGCACGCCGAGCAGGTCGACGATCGTCTTTTTGCCTTCGCGGTAGAGTTCGGTCATCATTTCGGTCGACTTCCGGGCATCGGAGCTCGCCCGACCCAGGATCTCCGCGTCCTGAAGCGCTCCCTGATATTCGGCGTAGGCTTGACCCAGCTTGTTCTGGATCAGATCCCGCAAAGAAGCCGATTCGTGGCGCAGCTGCTCCTCGGCGGCCTGGGCTTGTTTGACCTTTGGATCCCGGGCGGGGTCGAAGAGAGGGACGGTTCCCATCGCTCCCACCGTGTAGCTTCTGCCGCCCGTATTGAAGTTGTCACTGTCGAGCATGCCGGAGGCGAAGCCGTTCACCGTAGGAAGAGCCGTCGCTCGCAAGCGGCCCACTTCGGAGTGTTGGGCGGCGATCGACGACTGGAGGGCCAATAGGTCGCTTCGATAGAGAAAAGCCTCCTGCACCCACTGGCCGAGCGGCTTCACGGGACTCTTGCGGGCGGCGGAAAGCGAGCCGACCACCGGCACCTCGGCGTCCGCTGCTTCTCCTTGGAGTGTGTTGACCGTGACGAGCGCCACCCGGCGTTTCGAGGTGTAGCCGTTCTGGCTCTGCTCGATCGAAGCGCTCATCGATCGGCCCGCATAAAAGTCCGCGCCCAAAACGAGCCCTTGCTCCATCAGCTGAACCGCCTGTTCGAGATCTTGGGTGGATGCTTGAACGTCGAGTCGTGCGAGTGCTCTTTCTCGCTCGGCCAGGAGCAGCTGCAAGTAGGCATCGATGGCCAGCAGGCTTGCCTCCATGCGGGTGAAGCGCTCCTCCTGCTCACTCTGTTGGATCAGATGCTTGGCCGTGCGAATCGAATCGATCGTCTGCATCGCGTCAAAAATCGGAACGATCGCCATCAATCCCATGTTCTGGTTCGAGACGGTGCCCGGATGGTTGAGCGTGTTGATGTTAAAATCGCCGGCCGAGAAGTTTCGCTCGGTCATGTGAAACATGAAGCCAAGGACGGGATTGTCGGAGGTGATCGAGTCGGCCCAACCGTAAACCCGGGGGAGAAAGCCGGACGCGGCGAGAGCCTTTTGAGCGAGCATCTCCTGGATTTTCGCGTGCTTCTTTTTTAGCTCGGGATAGTGTGCCTGAACCTTTCTCCAGAATTGAAGAAGAGGATGATCCCGGCCGGCGCTGGAATCCCGAGGATCGAGAGCCTTGGCGATCTCCACGCCTGCCGAGCCGCGTGCCTGACTGCGAAACTCGATGTCCGGCGGGTTTTGACGGCCGGGCGGGGATGTGCTGCTTTCCTCTGCGGGTGCAGGTCCCGCCGGCTCGGCTCCTCGCCCGCTCGTCATCATTCCGATCGCCAGCAAGAGGAGTAGAGTGGCACTCCTTGCCGGTCGAAGGGGAGACATGGGATGGGACCAACTCGGCTTCTAGGGATTGGCTGTCCTCTGGGTCGGGCCGTGGTGCCGCTCCAGCTTGCGGAAGATATTCTCCGCCGGGCAGAAGCCCGTAAAGGCCGACTGGAGTAGATTGAGACCGACAAAGGCGGTCACAAACAGCCACCAGGGACTCCAGAGCGACAAGAGAAGACTAATCAGAATGATCGTCCCCGCCAGCGCGCGCACTTTTCGCTCAATGCTCATATCCATTCTCTCCTCATTTCTCCATCGAGAATTACCCTATGCCTTGTCAACTGTAAAGGAAGAGGTCATGACATCCCTTCGGCAACGCAGTCCCTCTTTCCCCTGCCGGTTCATCCTTCCGGTCTGCTTCTCCGGCGGTCCCGCCTCGCCTCGAGTCCGTACTTGGTGAGATAGGCTAGCCGAGTTCGGGCGCGGCTTCACGCTCCAGCAAGTCGAGCAGGGAGCGGCGGATCTCTTTCCCCTCGAAGAGAATTTGGTAGATCTCTTCGGCGAGCGGTTTCTTGATCTCCCGGAAAAGAGGGTTTTCGCGGACCGAGGCGGTGGTCGGAACCCCTTCCACCACTCCTCCGGCCCTAGCCAGGGCTTCTTTCAAGGAGATGCCTTGGGCCAACTGGTAGCCAAGCAGGAAATTGCGGCTCTGCCGGCTGCGCGCGGTCAAGATGAGATCTCCGAGTCCGCTCAAGCCGGCAAACGTTTCGGGGCGTCCGCCAAGACAGAGGCCCAAGCGGGACATTTCGGCCAAGCAGCGGGTCAGAAGACTGGCTGAGGCATTCTCCCCGAGTTCCAAGCCAGCGCAGAGCCCTCCGGCGATCCCGTAAACATTCTTCAGGGCTCCCCCGATCTCCACTCCGATCAGGTCGGCGGAGCGATAGACTCGGAATCGCCGGTTGTGGAAGAGCTGCTGCACCCAGGCGGCGAGAGCTTCGTCTCGGGAGGCCGCTACCGTCGCTGCCGGCAGGCCTCGAAGGATCTCCTCGGCGAAATTCGGTCCAGAGAGTGCGGCGACCGCTTCGCTGCCCCAGGCATCCCGCACGATCTCGGTGACCCGGAACCCCGTGCCGACTTCCAAGCCCTTCCCCAGGCTCACGACAGGGACCATGGGGGCGGGCAGCCGCCGTAGGGTTTCCCGGACATGCTGCACCGGAATGGCCAAGCAGAGGAGGTCGAAGTTTCTCGGCCAGGCCGTCTCCGCGTGATGGACGAAAAAGGGCTGATGGCCGTTCTCCGAAAGAATTGCGCCGGCGGCCGTGCCCCAGCGCCCCTCGCCCAAAAGGCAAACTCTCGCGGGCCACGCTGCTGCTCCTTTCCGGCCAATTTCGATCATACGCCGGAAAGATCTTTTCCCCCATTGCGGCGAAAACGGGCTTCAGTTCCTTGGATCAGACGCCGGATGTTGCTCCGGTGGCGAAGGATCGCCAGCGATGAGGCGAGCAGGGAAAAAGCGAGGAGCACCCAACGTCCGGGATAGAGAAGGCCCGTGGCGATCGGAAAGACCAGTGCGGCTCCCAGAGACGCCATGGAGACGATCCGGCAGAGGAGAAAGAGGCTGCCCCAAATCCCGACAAGGACGAGAAAGGCCCAAGGGACCAACGCCAGCAGCACCCCCGCTGAGGTGGCAATTCCCTTCCCGCCCCTGCCGCGGAGCCAAGGGGTAAAATTATGTCCCAGGATCGAGGCGAGGCCGGCAAGGGAGCCAAGCGCATCCGCGATGGGGACGGACTGGGTCCCGGAAAGGTAGAGACCCACGCCCGTTGGCAGCGCTCCCTTGACAAAATCGAGCAAAAAGATCCAGCAGCCCCATCGCGCGCCCAAGACGCGCCATGCATTGGTCGCTCCGATGTTGCCACTCCCCTCGGTTCGCAGGTCGATCCCGCGACAGCAGCCGATCCAGTATCCAAAGGGGATCGAGCCAAGCAAAAAGCTCGCCAGCAGGAGCGCCGCCGCCCACCCGAGTCGGTCCAAAGAGAGCGGACTCATGGAAGAAAATCCCAGCCGATGGCTTTCTGTCGGAGGGCATGATCGGCCAAGACCAGACGCGTCATGGCTTCCACGATGGGAACCGCCCGGGGAAGCACGCAGGGGTCGTGCCGGCCGCGGGCGCGCAGAATGGTAGGCTGGCCTTTCTCCGTCACGGTTTCCTGGGGTAGGGCGATCGTGGCGACCGGCTTCAACGCAACGCGGAAAAAGAGCTCCTCGCCGTTGCTGATTCCACCCTGAACTCCTCCGCTGAAGTTTGTCCGGGTGCGGACCCGCCCTCCTTCGGAATAGAAGGGGTCATTATGCTGGGAGCCGCGCAGTCGCGTGCCGGCAAAGCCCGAGCCGAGCTCAAATCCCTTCGCCGCCGGAATCGAGAGCATCGCTTTTGCCAAGTCGGCGTCAAGCTTGTCGAAAACCGGCTCTCCCAAGCCCACCGGCATCCCTTGTACACGGCAGCTGACCACCCCTCCGACGGAGTCCCCTGCCTTCCGGGCCTCCTCGACCAGGGCAACGGCACGGGGAAGGGTCTCAGGATCGGGCCAGCGCAGCGCGTTTTCCTCGATCCGCTTCTCATCGAGGGAAGAAGAAGGATCCGGTGCCGATAGGCCTTGCACCTCCGAAACGTAGGCTACGACCTTGAGAGAAGGGAAAACCCGGTGCAGGAACTGTCCGGCCACAGCACCGCCGGCTACCCGCCCGACGGTTTCGCGGGCGGATG
>NZ_CABFVA020000018.1 GCF_902143375.2 Methylacidimicrobium tartarophylax
CCGGAGCCGGCGGCTTCGCCAGTCCGGGACGACATCCAGAAGGCGACCCCAAGGGAGCCCAAGGCGCAGAGCCCGATGCCCAGCAGGACGGTAGCCGGAGCTCCGCAGAAGCGAGAGAAGAGTGCGGCAAAAAGGCTGCCGACCGGGAAAAGACCTTGGAAGAAGAGGGTAGAAATGCCCGCCACTCGTCCCCGCAGTTCCGGGGGCGCGTTTTCTTGGAGGAAGGCGTTTGCCGCGGAAAGGAAGAGGACCAGGCCAAACCCCGCCATCCCGAGCAGCAGAGCTGAGAAAAAGAAGGATCGGGAGAGGGCAAAGCCTGCCGCCGAGAGAAGAAAGAGGCTGATGCCGCCGAAGACGATGCGGGGAAGCGGGAAAGTCCGGACCAGAGCGGTTGCCGTCAGGCTGCCCAAGAGTGATCCCGCTCCGCTTGCGGAAATCAGTAGCCCCAGCCCTTTGGGGCCGCTGTGCAGAACGCTCTCGGCGAAGAAAGGCAGCAGCACGGTGTAGGGCCACCCAAAGATCGTGACGAATCCGATCAAGGCGGCCTGGCCCAAGAGAGCTCGTCTTGTCGCAAGATAGCGAACTCCCTCCCACAGGGAAGATCGCATAGGCTTTGCGGGAGCTTGTCGGGGCGGAGCCGAGATCCGGAGGAGGCAGCCGAGCGAAACGGCGTAGGAAAGCGCGTTGGCCCAGAAGCAGGCGGCGACGCCCAGCGCAGGGATGAGAAAGGCGGCGACCACGGGGCCGATCAACCGAGCTCCGTTGAAGAGTACGGAGTTCCAAGCGACTGCGGCGCGAATCTCCTCGGTCGGCGCGGCATCGAGGAAAAGGGCCTGGCGCGCGGGTAGCTCGAAGGAGCCGGCGATACCGATCGCAAAGATCAGGAGACCAAAAGCAAGGAGAGAGAGAAGATGGAAGAAGGTGAGCAGTCCGAGCAAGAAAGCGAGCAGCAGCGCCGCTATTTGGGTGAGGAGCACGATTCGCCGTCGGGGGATTCGATCGGCAACGGCTCCGGCGGGGAGCGAGAAGAGAAGAAGCGGAAGGGAACCGGCAAAGCCGAAGAGGCCCAGCCAGAACGGAGAGCCGGTCATCTGGTAGACAAGCCACCCTTGGCCCACGTTTTGGACCCAGCTGCCGACGAAGGAGAACGCCTGTCCGAGAAAAAGAGCTCGGAAGGGGGGCGATCGAAAAGGTCTTAGATGCGGAAAAATCTTCATGGGCATGCGCCTGCTGCTCGATAGAATGCCTCAGTTTCGTTCGGGGGAAGGGCACGTGGCTCGGAGAGAAGAGGAGCGATCTGAGGAGGAGCAAGAATGAGGAGGGAACAGGGAAAGGGGGGGGAGAGGAGAGGCCATGGCTACGGGTCTTGGATGAGATGGGTCTATTCGCTGGGTATCCTCTTGGCAATGCCGCTCCCCTTGCAAGCCAACGAGGAGCTGCTTCGGCTGGGAGCCGACCCCGGTCAATGGCCGATGCAGGCGAAGAACTACGAGGCGACGCGGTACAGCGAGCTAGACCAGATCAGCGCGAGAACGGTCGAAAGGATGCACGTCGTATGGAGCTTTTCCACGGGAGCCCTCCGCGGCCATGAAGGGGGCCCGCTCGTCATCGGCAGTACCATGTATGTTCACTCTCCCTTTCCGAACACGATCTATGCGCTCGACTTGCGACAAAAGCCTTACACGATCCTCTGGAAGTATACGCCCGAGCAGAAGCCGTCGGCGATTGCGGCGGCCTGCTATGATACCGTCAGCCGGGGCGTAGCGTACGGGATGGGCAAGATCTTTCTCGGGACGTTGGATGGGCAGTTGATTGCCTTGGACGCTCATACCGGCAACGAAGTCTGGAAGGTGAAACAGGGAGAGATCGCTCGCGGGGAGACGATCACCGGAGCCCCCATCGTGATCAAGGACATGGTGATCATCGGAATCTCCGGGGGCGAGTTCGGCGTTCGGGGTCGGATCAATGCCTACGACATCCAGACGGGCAAGCCGCGCTGGGTGGCCTACAGCCAAGGTCCGGACGATGACATACTGCTCGAGGGAGATTTCAACAAGGAGTGTCCGCGCCACGGAGGAGAGGGGGAGGGTACGCGGTCGTGGCCGGGAGAGCAGTGGAAGCTTGGGGGCGGAACGACCTGGGGCTGGTTCAGCTACGATCCGGACTTGGATCTTTTCCATTACGGAACCGGCAACCCGGGATCCTGGAATACCGAGGTGAGAAAGGGCGGGGATAATAAGTGGTCCTGTACCCTCTGGGGGCGTCGGCCGGGCACGGGGAAGGCGCGATGGGCCTTCCAGATGACTCCCTGGGATTCGTGGGGATACGACGGCACGAATGAGTTGATCCTGGTCGATCTCCCGATTGGGAACGCGAAGCGAAAATGCGCGGTCCACTTCGATAAGAACGGATTCGCCTACACGCTCGATCGGGGAACCGGGGAGGTGCTCTCGGCTGTCCCCTTCGTCTACGAGAACTGGGCCAAAGGGATCAACCGCGGGGATGATCGGCCGATCGAAGTCCCGGAGAAGAGAGCCAAGCTCGGGGTTGATGTGAAGGGAGTCTGCCCTTCCTCGATGGGTGGGAAGAATCAGCAACCGGCGGCCTACGATCCGGAGACCCATCTGTTTTACGTCGGAACGAACAACCTCTGCATGGATATTCAGGCCATGGAGGCCAAATATAACCCGGGAACCCCCTATGTGGGCGCGGATCTGCTCATCTACTCCGGGCATGAAGGACGGGATAAGTATTACGGCGAATTCATCGCCTGGGATCCGGTGAAAGGAAGGCGGGTCTGGGAAATCCAGGAGCGATTTCCGGTTTGGAGCGGGGCGCTGGCGACCGCCGGCGGCCTGGTCTTCTACGGGACGCTGGACGGATGGCTCAAGGCCGTCGACGCCCGCACCGGGGTGCTTCTTTGGCAGCAGAAGCTCGGTTCGGGCATCGTCGGGAATCCGATCGCCTTCCTCGGACCGGACAACAAAGAGTATATAGCCGTCTATTCCGGAGTGGGAGGCTGGTTCGGGTTGCCTGCCGCCGTCAGCTTGCCCAAGGACGATCCGAGGGCGGCCATGGGCGCCAACGGCGCGGCGGATAACTCCGGCCTGCCGCAATCGACGACCCCGGGAGGCGAGCTCGTCGTCTTTGGCCTCGATTAGCCTGCCGGTCTCCCCAGCGTTCTGCTGCGGCTTGCCCCCAAGGCCCGTCGGCCCGCGCTTCGGCTACGAACTTTGGGAGAGAGGCGGGTTAAGTTTTCTTTGCGCGAAGCAGGGTCCTTTTGTCACGAAAAGTTCACGGAACTGTCACAAAAATGTAACAGAGAAACGGCTTGCCCGACCTCCGTCCGGCTCCGGTAATCTCCTTTCCAGTAAGCGGTCCAAGGCCTCTGCCGCAGCGGTCGCGGGTGCTCCGCGCGGGCAGGGGGAACGCAGACGGCAACCAGGGAGGGAGTCATGCGCGCGGTCGTTTTTCCGGAGCGGAAAGAGAGGGAGTTTTCCGAGAGATCGAATCTCCAGCCGGTGCAAGGGGAGGGTGCCTCCAGGGCAATCCGGCCGCCGAGCGGCTGGCGTGTGCCCGGGAGACCCATCGAGGCCGGCCTGCCCGTCTTTGCCGTGGCCCTCTCCCTTTTGGCCCTCTTCTCCCTCTCCATCCTCTTCTGGTGGAAGGAGCAGAAGCGGCCGGCGCCTCCGGTTGCCGCTCCCCGGACCCCAGCCGTTCCCGCTTCCTTGGCCGATGACGAGCCCCACTCCTTTGCGCGGCTCTGCACCGACTATGCCCGCTGGCAAAAGGAGCTCCTCCACTAGCACAAGGAAGGAGACCCGGGACTCCGGGAAGCCAGGCGGCTCGACCCCGAAGTCGAGTGGCAGCAGTTGCCACCCATCCAAGCCGCCCGGGCCTGCTTGCAGCGCTACCTCCAGCGGCTGGTGACGATCGACTCGATCGAGCCGATCCGCTACGAGCGCGTCGGAGAAGGAGTGGCGATTGACTACCGAGCCGTTGTCCGCTGCCCGATCGATCTCTACGTGGCGGCAGCGATCCCGGTTCCCATCCCTAAAGGAGTGACCGAGCCGGTCGCGCGGATCTGGCGCGATCTCCTCTTCGATGCCTGCCTCCCGCCGGGCTGTGTCCACGATATTCAAAGCAAGCATCTGCTGCTCCCGGCAAACGAGCCCTTCGTCTTCCGCTGGCGGGTCGAGCTGGCCCAGATTGTAGACGGCCAATGGAAGATCCTCTTGGCCGCCCCCTCCCTCCTCGAATGGAACTGCGGCTTTGTCGCCGCGGAGATCCTGGCTCTTCGAGAGGGCGAACCCTATGCGCTGCGCCTCGCGGGCGACCGCTGCCTTCTACCCTTTTCCATGGCTGATGAGGCGACCTGGAACGAGCTCGTCTTCCGTTACCATGCGACCTGGGGAGTTCCCGGCGCCGAGCCGCCCGGCATGGCCGCCCGAGCCCAAGGGTGGCTTCGGGCCACCGAGCCCCGGCTCTTTGCCGCTTTCGGGCCGCTCCTCGAGCTAGAAAAGGCTCCCCGCCTTTCGAGCTGGACCCCGGCTCTCCCGGCCTATGCCGCCCGGACCGACTGGGCCGGGCCGCTCCTCGCTCCCGTCCGGGCGCTCCAACCGCAAGACGCCGAGTCCCGCTTTGTGGCCTACTACCGGGCGCGCGCGCGGGAACGCAACCGGTGGATTGACTGCTTTGTCCTCCAAAGGGCGCAGATCGAGGAGCAGAAGGGCAAGATCCCCCTGCGCCGGTAGGTCCCCCGATCCCAAAACCTCCATGGGAGCATTCGCCGATGAGATCCAGGGGCGTTTGGACCTCCTGCCTCTTGCTTTGGGCGACCCTCCTGGCTCCCGAGGGGAGGTTGAGGAGCTATGGGCAAATTTCCGTTCCACCTGCGGAAGAGGCTGCCAGCTCCCAAGCTGCTTCCGAGGGAGGGTCCTCCTCCATCCCGTCGACGCCCTTTCCGTACCAAGCAGCGGTCGTCGACCCAGCGGACCTGAACACGGCTCCGAGTGGTTCCGACGGGTTGCCGCAAGTGGGGGCAACCGTCCAAGCATCCCAGAGCCCATCCCCTGCACCCGACTCTTCCGGCGACGCCGGGCTGGTCAATAACTCGGCCATGCCGGGTGGAGCCTCCGCGTCAGCTCCCACGGCCCCGACCGATGGGGCCCCGTCTGCCGTCTCCGATCCAGGCGTGGCCTCCGGTTTCGGCGACGCCTCGGGCTCGGGAGCCGCCAGTGGGGCAGCCCAGGATGGATCAACCGCTCCCACCACGGCCAATACCTGCTGTCCTCCGCCTCCAGGACAGCAGAACGGGGCGCAGGGCCCGCAGAAGCCGAAGGCCGACGGCCCCCGCTACGGCCCCGACGGAAACATCATTCCCGAATATACCGAGGGGCAGGGGCCGGAGGATGAGGCGCGCAGCCATGAGCTGAAGCAGTCGCTATTCGGAAAGGGCAGACATCCGAGCGCAAACGGCTCCCAGAGCCAAACGCAAATCTTCCCACCTCCAGCTTCCCTCCCGGAGCAGTTGGATCCTGTCAACCAACTCGTCGTGGCCCAACTACAAAGGGAGTTGCAAAATGGAGCACTGACTCAGGAACTTTGCCTGGATAGCGTCTTTCGGCTCTATGCCTCTGTGGGTGCGCCTATCGACTCTCGGATACAGGCTTTAAATACAAAAGGGGCGAACCACGATGAGTTGGTCGAAAAGCTCAAGAAGCAACACAAGAGTCCCTGGCCTCTGCAGTTGACGCCGCAGGAGAGCGCTATCGCGAACGACCTTGCGCAAGGGCGCCTTGACTGGACCGATCCGAATTTGCAGTGGTCGCTTGATCCGCAACAGAGCGGGGACATCTGCCTCTTTCCTGGGTATTGGAAGGTTACGAAAGACAACAACAATAAAACTGTGAGTACGCATGTGCCTGGCCACGTCGGGATCGTCCTTTTCAATGCAAACAAGAACGAGTGGGAGTTCGTTTCCACGAATAATGGTGACTCCAACAGCAAGGTGATCCCGGGATGGACCGTTGACTCGCTCGACGATGACACATCGGACTGGTACGCCAAAAGTGGTGGCCAGATGCCACAGTTCTTTCACTGGATTGGCCCGGTGCCTTCGACCTCGGGCCCTTGAATAACCAAAAAGGAGCAAGCTGGTGACCCTAAACCTGAAAAGAAGATCCAGGCAAGTAATCTCAACGAAGCGCCGATCCTCTTGGCGAACCCTATCCTGGCTCGTGCTCTGCATGCTCGCCGCTCTTCGGGTCGCTTTCGGAGCCGCCTACTTCCCTCCGTCTCCCCGGCCGGAGGAGATCAGCGAGGAGGTTTGGCAGGAACTCTTTGAAGGGAAGCCCGTGGTAATCGTTGCTCATGTCGCGACCGGCAAGGGAGTCAGCTGGTACAACATCCACGACTGGGACAAGAGTTTAAAGGGCGGCGGGATCGGCCCCGACGAGTACTATGTCCGGGTAGAGCATGGGGAGGTGACCGTCCCATGGTTTATGAATTTGGAGAGAGCCGAGTTGATCGCGCATTCCTACGGCATCCACAAACGGAAGCCCTCTTGGACTTCCCTGGGATTGACGCTGCCTGAGGCGACCGAGATGGAGAAGCAGGATATAGAGCAGGGAATTCAGTTGAGCAGCCTTGAGGAGGTTCGGCAGCGAGTTCGGGAAGCCTACAGTAAGTTGGCAAGAGGGGTGGGGGATGATGTCGACTACGAATGTATGTTTCCGGAGGTGATCGAAGCCTATAAGCAGCTTGGTGTGCTACCCAGGAACTTCGTTCCCCCAAAGATCCCGGACAAGCCGCAATTTACCAAGGAGGAGAGAGAAGCTGTCCGAAAGGCACTTGCGCTCCGAAAGCAGCAATGGGAGGAGGAGCAGAAAGCGAAGGAAGAGCACAAGCGGATGAGGAATGCCGCGACTCCGGCGCAGGGACCATAGTCTACCGGTCGGCCCGGCGTTCTGCTGCGGCTTGCCGCTAAGGCCCATCGGCCCGCGTTTCGGCTACGAACTTTGGGAGAGATACGGGGTTTGGATTGCTGGACTGGCAGCGGTTGTGTCCGCTTTTTTGTGTGCGGGTCGATCTTCCGCTTGGTTGTCTAAGAGTAAAGAGAGTTGTTCGCATACCGTCAACTGGGACCGGCGAGACCGCTTCCCCAAAGCGGTCGGCTCTAGCGCTTCTGCTCCGTATCGAGGGGGTCTGCCTTTCCTACCTCCCTCGGCCTTATGTGCCCAGTGTGCGCTTGCCGGACAAAAGCTTGATCTCGTGCTTGCGCGAATAGCCCCACTGCTCGCAGAACTCCTCGAGCATCCGCCCCTTCCCCTTCCGCTCCCGCCGGGCGTATCGCTCACGCATGCGCCCAAACGTCTCTTCCGCAACCCGTTAACTCTTCTTCTGACCTCCGTGGTTCTTCGGTGTCAAAATTTACGAGTCGACTCGCGATCCTTCCCTACGAAGAGCGTGGGATTGTTCCGATCCGGTGATCGGCGGAGGCTTCCACAGGAGACACTCCCATGTGAGGTGCTCCCCAGCGCGAGCAGGTGGTGGATCTTGGTGGGCCTGCCTCCTCTCATCACCAAGTTCCTCGGTTTCTACCCAGTCTGGTCCCTCTTGGGGATCAATACCTGCCGAGGAAGCCTACAGAGAAAGCGACGCATCGCGCATAGGGCGCGAACATTCCGAGAAGAGGAGAGACGTCGAGAGCACAAGTCGAGACTATCGGAGCCTGGCTTGTTTTTCGTTCACTTCCTCTGTTCGCATTCGACGTCCACCGACGTCTTCTTGCTTGGCAATGTTAGCATACACTCCTAAACATTCCAGCTATGAATCTATGGCAGCGGAAGCTCCTGGCCTTCCTGCACGATCCCCCGACCAAGCCTTTCAACATCCGAGAACATAGGGAGATCGCTGAGCCGCTCGTCCGTGCGGCGGGTTTCGACCCGGCCGATGCGCGCTGGTTTTTCGACAAGATTTCTGACCATGTGGCCGCTGCCGCGGATCGGATCCTCTTCCCAAAGCCTTCGGTCTTGAGCTCCGTCTTCCGCGGAGATGTCGATTCCCCCTTCCGGCATCCGCTGGGGGGCGGACATCTCGTTTTCACCAACCCGATCGACCCGAGCGATGCCGAGGGAAGGGTTGCTGCGTGCCAACCCACAAACTACGAGATTTCACGAATAGAGGATCGGAGCTTTTGCCATTTTCCGACCCGGATCGGCAAGGACTGGGCCAACTTCTTTCTTCACTGGAGGCTATGGCCTGAATTTGCTGCGAGGAGCCATGCCAGTCTCGCCTTTCTTCCAGCCGATACCCGAATTCCGGATCACACCATTTGGACCCATTGCGCGATTACGAGCGCCCTCCAAGGGTGTGTCGAGATTTCGACCGATGACCCCAACGCCGAGATTCGATCATTTAAGCCGGCCTTTCTCCTGGTCCACGTAAGCCCTGTCCAAGAATTTATCGCCCAGGCTCGAACGACCCGGGATCTTTGGAGCGGCAGCTATCTCCTGTCCTATCTTGTGGCCCATGGCCTCAAGGCAATCACCGACCGCATTGGTCCCGATGCGATTCTCTTTCCCTCTTTGCGCGGTCAGCCCCTATTCGACTTTCTCCACAAGGAGGAGCTCTACGATCGCGTCTCTCGGGAAGGAAGCCTCTGGTCCGAGCTCCACGTGACCGGGGAACAGATCCTTACTCCCAACATTCCCAACCGCTTTTTGGCGGTCGTCCCTGCCGAAAAGGCGAAGGACCTGGCGGAGGCCGCCGAAAAGGGAATCCGGAATTGCCTGAAGGAGATCTCCGAACAATGCCTGGCTTGGTTCGAAAAAAAGCGCAAATCCCTGGATGAGGCCGGAAAGGCGAGGTGGCGGCAGCAGGTCTCCCAGTTCCTTTCCGTCCACTGGCAGACCTGGCCTTGGGAGCAGGATCTGGAGGAAGCTTTATCTGCCTTTGAAGCCCTTCCGGCGGGGCGGAAGGCAGGCGCTGATCTTCGTCAGACTTACGATGCCGCGCGAAAAGGAATCCGGGAGGCGAATCTCGATCCCCGCAACTATTGCCACCGAAGTTGGCGTGAATCGGGCCGCTGGAGATCGGAAATTGTTCCAGACAAAGCAGGCCTCCCCGTCGTTGAGAATACCGGCTTTGGCTGGTCCGCTCATTATGCCATGGCAGACTTTCTACTCGCCGCCCGGCGGAACACTCGCGACTTTCCGTTTTGGAGCACACCCCAAGACCTTTCGGCGCGCCATGGAGCGATCAAAGACGTCCTCTCCGGCAAGGAGGAGTGCATCGGGAGCGAAGAATGGCAACGGAGCTTGATTGAAATCCCGGATCACTTCTTTAACGGCGCGGAGCGCTTGGGGGCGATGAATCTGATCAAGCGCGTTTGGCATAAGGCTCATCTTGAGGCGAAGTTCGGAGGGCAGTTCCCCCGCTCTCCTCGGTTCGATTCCGTTCCCGCCGTCGTCGCCGCCGATTGGATCGAGCGTGTTCAGGCGAAGCTGGGAGAGGAAGGGCAGGCTAATCTTTGCACCGCCTTCGATGCGTTCGGGAAGGCGCTGGACAAGGCAGAGCAGGAGTTGGATTTTCCCTATCCGCGCTATGCCGAGTTCAAGCAGACGAGAAGATGGGTCCGCACCGTAACCCCCGCCGTCTTCCACGAATCCGAGCTACGGCGCCGGATTCGCGAGCGGCAGGAGCAGGAGGAGCAGATGAAGTCGCCGGGACTGGAGCGGGCGCTTCGTGAGCTCGCGAGCTTGCGCGCCGAAGCCGGCGGTGCTCCCGGCCGCTATTTCGCAGTCCTCGCTCTCGACGGCGACTCGATGGGGAAGTGGCTCAGTGGAGAAAAGGCCCCCGAGCTTCGTGGCCAGTTATCGAAGGAGGCCGCAGATTACTTTGCCCAGCAGCATCCCGGCGCCAAAGAACCTGGGGCGTTGCACCACCTCTTAGACAACGGCAAGCGCCTTCTCACGCCGAGCTTTCACCTGGAGCTGAGCACCGCACTCGTCAACTTCGCCCTCCACCTCGCGGGTCGCATCGTGGATCGTTTCCAAGGCCAGCTCATCTATGCCGGTGGAGACGACGTGCTCGCCTTGCTCCCCGCGCGCAACGTCTTGAAATGCGCGTCTGTCCTTCGGAAGGCGTTTCGCGGAGATCCGGCTCTCCCCAAAGAGTTCGAGGGCGTCTTGGAAGCTGTCACGGAGCAATGGGGCTTCGTGGGGCTGGACGGAAGGTGGCCGGAGCGGCAGAGGAATACTCCATTTCCCCGTGGATACCACGTCCTGGTGCCCGGTCAGCGGGCGGATGTTTCCGCTGGAATTGCCATCGGCCACATGCACAGCCCGCTCCAAATCGTGGTCGAGGCGGCTCGAGCGGCGGAGAAGCGGGCAAAGTCCCATTACAAAAGGTCGGCCTTTGCGGTGAGCCTCTTTAAACGCTCAGGGGAAATCCTCGAGTGGGGTGCCAACTGGGATTCGGGCGCAATCGAACTTCTGGAGCAATTCGCCAGCCTGACTCGCGAGAAAAAGCTCTCCGGACGCTTCCCCTATGCGCTCGCGAGCCTTCTGCGTCGCTATGAGCCCGTCGAAGGAGCACAGCGCACAAAGATCGACTCTGCCCTCTACTCTGCCGATCTAAAGTTTGTTGCAACCCGCCAAGCGGCCGAGAGCTTCTCGCCTGCGGAGAGAGAAGAACTCCTTTCTCTTGCCGGGAGGTATCTCGAGAACTGCGGAAAGGAGGAGAGGCAATTGAACGACTTTCTCGGGCCCTTTCTGACGACGGCCTTCTTGGAGGATGCGCGAGATTAACCATGGAAAGCTTCGATCTTATTCCTGTCGACACGCTCTTTTTTCGCGATGCGCGACCTCTTGCGGCTGGCAGCTCATTTGGTCGCGGCGCCCGCTGGCCGTTGCCGACGGCTCTTCACGGCGCCTTGCGCACCGCGCTTCTCAGCGCCGTGGACGCCCTTCCGATGCAATCTCGTCCCGGAGCGATGCGAAAGGGTGTTCCGTCTGGGCAGATCGGAACCGATGCGTTTCAATGGCTCCACGTTCATGGCCCCTTTCCCGTTCGCGAAGGGAAGATTTACCTTCCGCGTCCGGCCGATCTCGTCGCCGTCGAGGGGGAGCGGGAGATGCGGCGGCTGTTGCCGATCCAGCGCAAAGAAGGGGCAACCAATCTTCCCACGCCCCTCCAATATTGTATCGCCTCGGGAGCCAGAGCCGAAAAGGAAGAGCATCCCATCCACTGGATCGACAGCGCGTTTTACGAAGAGTACTTGGCCGGCGGGAAGCTCTCTTTGCCGGAAGATCCTGGGCTTTGGGATTCCGAAAGAAGAATCGGGGTGGCGATCGACCCGGTGACCTATGCGGCGAAGGAGGGCCGGCTCTACGTCGCCGAGCACCTGCGGTTACGGGAAGGGGTTGTGCTCCGCTTTGGCGCGAGCAGTCCACCGGCTCACAAATGGCGCCATCCGGAAGAAAGAGGGCTCACCGTGGCGAGCTTGAGCGGACAGATGGTAAACTTGGGAGGGGAGGGAAGATTTGTGCGGGTGGAGCCCGTGGGCGATTCTCGCCTCCTGCCGGCGCTGGCGTTGCGGCAGGGGATGCGCATCAAGTGGGTTCTGCTGGCCCCGGCCGTTTTTACGCACGGCTGGCGTCCGGGCTGGGTGGACGATTCAGGTGCGGTTCGCCTGCGCTGGGTGGACAAAGAGAGCCGCCGCGAGTACCGGAGAAGGCGGAGGGAAGATCGCGCATGGGTCTATCGCGAGGAAGAAGATCCTGCGGAAAGGATTGGTGCCCATCTCGTGGCCGCTTGCCTGGGCAAGCCCGAGCCGATCGGCGGCTGGG
>NZ_CABFVA020000019.1 GCF_902143375.2 Methylacidimicrobium tartarophylax
GGCAGGCGGGGCTTGCCCGCCTGCAACAGGGCAACTTGGGCTTCTGGGCAGTTCCTCCCACCGTAGAGAAGTTCGTCTGGTGGGATCGGATCCGAAAGCTGCCCAACGAGTCCGGGGTCCGGCTGGCGCTTCGCCGCCATCTTGCTTCCGAGGTCGACCTGCGAGATCTTCGGCCGATCCGCCGGGAGCTGTTGCGCGAGGGGGTGCGCATCTCCTATCTGGTCACCGTCGAGCCGAGGAGCAGCGAGTTCCTGGTCCGGATCGGTCCTACCGGAATCCCTGCGGGGACGCGTAAGAGCGAAGAGGGACTCATGCGTCGTCTCCTCTTTGCCGAAGGCCTGTCTCCAGGACAGGTCCTTACCCTCGGCGATAAAATCCTGGTCGCTCCCACGGGCTCCCCTTATCGCTTTCAATGGACCGTTCGGCGTGCCACCGCAGACGGCGGACTCTGGCGCATCCGCGAGGTCGATCCGACCCCCTTCGAAGCTTCGCCTGACCTGGAGAGGATGGCGATCGCGGCCTCAAGAAACAGTCCAGTCCTTCTGGTCTGTTCGCAAGACCGGTTGAAGCAGATCGAAGCGGAGCAGGAATCGGCTTGGAAGATTTTTCAGGATCGCGGCGCGAGACGCCGCCGTGTGCGAAGCCCGAGAAAGGATTGACGCTGCCTCTCTTCTCCGCCAACCTATGAGTTGCTTCGCGCTCGTGGCGGAATCGGCAGACGCGCTAGATTCAGGTTCTAGTCCCGCAAGGGGTGTGGGTTCAAATCCCTCCGAGCGCACCAGGGAAAGAATTCCCTTTCCCATCGCTTCTTCCGAAAAGCGGATTGAACCTGTCATTACAGGCTTTCCCAGGATGCGGAGCTAGGGTGTTGCCCGATGGCGTAATCGTTACTGCTCTCGCAGAATAAGGCACAACGGCTCGTGAAAGGTTTCGAGAAACTTGCCAAGCTCTGCCGGCGCAATGGGGGCAGGAATGGGGCTTTGCGCGCGGGTGCACTGCCTCTCCAGGAGGAGGGGAAGGGACTCTGCCGACTGGGGATGGAGCAGATGCGCTCCTTGAGTCTTCAGCCGGGGGCGGTCGTGGCGATCGATGGGCCAAGGCGAACGGTTGGAGTCGCGGTCTTGCGAGAAGGCTCGGAAGAAGCGGAGAGAGGGATCGTTCAAATCGACCCGATCCTCCGGGGGAACGCCGGGATCGGACTGGGGGAGAAAGTCTCCCTGTCCAAGATCGTGGCGGGTGTCGCCCGGCGGCTGACCCTGACCCCAATCCCGTCGGCCTGGGTTCCTCGCGGGCAACAGGAGCGGCGGGAGCTGCTTCGCCAAGTCGAAGGACGGCCCTTGCTGGTCGGGGATCGGGTGCGGATCACGGTGGCGGGGAAGAGGAGGGACTTCCTGGTTGCACAGACCGAGCCCGATGGGCCTGTGGTGGTGTCCGGGTCGACCGAGTTGCGCGTCGAGGCGGACAGGGACCGGGAGTCTGGCTCCCGCGGGATCAGCTACGAGGATGTGGGGGGTCTCCACCGGGAGATGCAGCGGGTCCGGGAGATGGTCGAGTTGCCGCTACGCCACCCGGAACTGTTCGAGCGCTTTGGGATCGGCGCGCCCAAGGGGATCCTCCTCCACGGGCCGCCGGGCTCGGGAAAGACCTTGATTGCCCGGACGGTGGCGGCGATGACAAAGGCGAGCTTTTTCCCGGTGAGCGGTCCCGAGATCCTGGACAAGCATTACGGGGAGGCCGAAGCGCGGTTGCGCCGAATCTTTGAGGAGGCGGAGAAGAAGGCACCGAGCATCATCTTTTTCGACGAGATCGACGCGCTCGCGCCCAAGCGGGAGACGGTCGTCGGCGAGATGGAAAAGCGGGTGGTCGGCCAGCTCCTCTCGCTCATGGATGGCCTACGGGCGCGGGGTCAGGTGGTCGTGCTCGGGGCGACCAACCTGCCCAACCTGCTCGATCCTGCGCTTCGACGTCCAGGCCGCTTTGATCGGGAGATCATGATCGGGATTCCCGACCGGAATGGGCGGCTGGAAATCCTCCGGATCCATAGCCGGCGGATGCCGCTGGCCGAAGACGTGGAGCTCGAAGAACTCGCGGATCTCACCCATGGTTACCTGGGTGCCGATCTCGAACTGCTCTGTCGGGAGGCGGCCATGGCTTCGTTGCGGGAGTTTCTCGCCCTAGGCTCCAACGATGGGGCTGGCACCGTGACCGGGGAGGGATCGCGAGAGGAAGTCACGCGAGCCCATTTCCTGGAGGCGCTGCGTCAAGTCGAACCCTCGGCGCTACGGGAGGTCATGGCCGAGGTGCCTGACGTCCACTGGGGAGATATCGGAGGGCTGGACGACGTGAAACGCGAATTGCAAGAGGCACTCGCATGGCCTCTGCTCCACGCGCAGCTCTTTAAGCATGCCGGGGCGAAGCCGGCGAAGGGGATTCTGCTGCATGGACCGCCCGGGACGGGAAAGACTCTGCTGGCCAAAGCGGCCGCGACCGAAAGCAAGGCCAACTTTATCGGGATCAAAGGCCCGGCACTCATATCCAAGTGGGTTGGCGAATCTGAGCGGGGTGTACGGGAAATCTTCCGTCGGGCTCGAGGTGCCGCTCCCTGCATCGTCTTCCTCGACGAGATCGACGCGCTTGCCCCGTCGCGGGGAGCGAGCGGGGATAGCCGCGTGATGGAACGGGTGGTGGGAGCCCTTCTGACGGAGCTGGACGGGATGGAGGAGCTGCGTGGGGTCGTGGTGCTCGGGGCAACCAACCGGATTGACATCATCGATCCCGCACTTCTGCGTCCAGGGCGCTTCGACCTCATCATTCCCCTCATGCTCCCGGATTTGCGGGAGCGCCGGGAAATCCTGAAGGTCCATCTACGCGGCAAGCCGGTTGCCTCCGACATCGACCTGGAGGCCCTGGCTGCGCAGACCGAAGGTTGCTCGGGTGCCCAGATCGAGGCGGTCTGCCTCAAGGGAACGATGCTCGCGATCCGCGAATACCTGGAAGCGAACGGGGAGGCGACCGTAGATCCTGTCTTCCGCGACTACCGGCTGCGGATGGCCCACTTGGAGGAGGCGGTCCACTTTGTCTCCCGTAGCCGCCCTTTTGTCGTGGCCCCCGGGGAAGTCTCAGCCATTTCTCCTCCGCCCTAACGACGGCTCACTGCCCCGGCGAAGCGGGCCGATTAGGTAGCATCGACCACGAGCGCCTCGCTGCAGCGCTCTTGAGGAGCAGGAGCGTGAGATCAAGAGCACGACGTCATTCCAAGAAGTGCAGGGCCTTGGCGCCATGATAGCTGTCCGCCAGAGTGGGAATGGCGCCGATCCTTCGCCCGAAGCCGCCGGCAGCAACTTGGCAGGCTTCGATCTGGGAGGCAAGGATCCGTCTTCGTTGCGCTTCCGGCCGCTGAGAGAAAGCGGCGAGGAGTTCCAAACCGCATCGGACGGCCTCAAGGCTCGCCGACTCGGTCGACCAAGAGCCGGAGACGTCGGAACAGGCCAATTGGTGGCGAGCGAAGCAGAGAATGGGCGCTTCCTCGATGGGAATCTGGAAGATGCGAGCCAGGAAAAAAACCCTCGCGCTATCGACCAGATTTTCGTGATCTTTCGGGAAGGCGCCCGATTCTCCGCGAAGCGCCTCGAGCAAGGCGGAGAGTTGTTGCCTCCATGGGGCCGGAGGGGGAGAGCAACTCCACACAGAAAGCTTTGCTACCTGGAATAAGTCTCGCAGGAGTGCGCTTGCGTCCCAACTCTCCAGTTCCTCTCGTGAGGGAAGAGGGACTGTTGTGATGCGGCGCTCCACGGTCTCCCGAATCTCCCGTGCCGACTTAAGGCCGAGAAGACGCACTCCCCGCTCGTAGGACCAGAGTGCGGCAAGCGAGGCGTTTCGACACAGAGGACCGCTCTGCGCAGTAAGCCAGGATTCCAGTTCTCCTCGGCGGGGCGACCTCTCCCCCAAGACGCGAAAAGTGGCAAGCGCAAAGCCTGTGTCATAGAGATTCGACTCTTCGATGTAATCCGAACGGTAGAAGCAGAAGCCCCCATCTCGGCATTGTCGTCCAATGACGTAGTCCCGGCATCGTTCTTTCCAGTGCGTCCGCGCCACGATGGGAAAAGGCTCTCATGCGTCACTTTTGCCGTCAGCCAAAAAAGAATTGCTCCTTGACCCGCAACGGAGTAGCCACGGATCTAGCCGCCATTTCTCCCAAGCTTTCTCCTGCGGCTTGCACAATGGGCTTGTTTGCTTTGTTGGGCTTAGTTTTCCATCCTTGCCGTATGTCCTCATACAGCTCCGGTGGAAAATGGCGCCGCGCCTCGGATCCAGGCCCATTCGCGGCCCCTCGGGTACGAACCTTGTGAAACAGGCAGGCCGGATCCGGAGAATGCCAAAGGGAGGACGGGAAGGTCTTCGAGGAAGAGGCAAGGTTGGGCCCGAGGACTGCCAGGGCCTGGTTCGCGCCCCGGAATCCCAGCGGGCATTTCGGCAATGGCTTCTGGCCCGGATCGACGAAGCGGCATCGCTTCCGTCTCCTCATCGGTTTTCGCGGCCGCAGGAGTTCGTGGACGGTGGGCGGCTTGTCGCGAGCGTGGGAGGATTGGCCGAGGCGGTTGAGTGGCTTTGCCGGCTTGCCCGGCCCTTGGATGGCTCCAGGGCCCGGACTTCTCTCCCGGCCCATCCTCCGCCCCGCCTCTTTTGTCGGGAGCGGATTTCCGCGGAGAGGATCATCGGGGCTTTTCTCGAAAAGGAGGAAGGAGATCGGCCCGCTCCAGCCCTGGGAAGCTTCGGAAGTTATCACTTCCCTGGCGAGTGGCACAACCGGCTTGTCCTGGGAGATTCGCTCCTGGTCCTCGAGTCTCTTCTCTTTCGCGAGAACCGGGGAGGGGAGGTCCAAGCGATCTACTTCGATCCTCCCTACGGGGTGAACTTTCCCTCCCACTTCGAACCTTTTGCCCGACGAAGGAGCGGCGAGGAGAAGGACGAATTCGAGCGGGTGAAGGCTTATCGGGATTCCTGGGAGTTCGGGCTCTCCTCCTATTTAAGCCATCTGCGGGAGCGGCTCCTACTCTGCCGGGAGCTGTTGAACCAGACCGGAAGCCTCTTTCTGCAAATCGGAGAAGAGAATCTCCATCATGTCCGCACACTCTTAGATGAGGTTTTCGGGGAGAAGAACTTCATCCGTCTCATCTCGTTTCGCAAGACCTCGGCCCTCCCCGGTAAGCTGCTTCGGGGTGTATCCGATTATCTCCTCTGGTATGCCAAGGAGAGGGAGCGGATCAAATACCAGGCTCTCTACCAGCGGAAGCGGCCGGGAACGGAAGGAGCGACCAACTACCGCTGGGTGGAGCTGGAGCAGGGAAGCTGCCGGAAACTCTCGCCGGAGGAACTGGCCGATCCCGGCCTTTTACCGCCCGGCGCCAGAATTTTTGCCCTGGGCGATTTGCGGAGTGCCGGGGCGAGCAATACGGGAAGCTTTGCCTTCTCCTTCCGCGGCGAGATTTTTCGACCCTATGCGAACAGTCATTGGAAGACGACGCGGGAGGGGATGGAGAGGCTGGCCAGGATGGGGAGGCTCGTCGTAACCGGCCGGACGCTGATGTACAAGCGGTATCTTTCCGATTTCCCGGTGGTAGGATTGACCAATCACTGGGCGGATGCCCGGCCGAGCTTTCAGCGGAACCGGCGGTACGTCGTGGAGACCGTGGAGCGCGTGGTGGAGAGGTGCCTTCTCATGACGACGGATCCCGGAGATCTCGTGCTCGACCCGACTTGCGGCAGTGGGACGACTGCCGCCGTCGCCGAGCGTTGGGGAAGGCGCTGGATCTGCGTGGATGCCGGTTGTGTGCCGCTCGCGCTGACGCGGTTGCGCCTGCTGACGGCGGTCTTTCCGGACTATCTCCTTCGAGATCCCGAGCAGGGGCCGACGGTAGGCTTTCTCTATGCGAGGAGGCAAAACGCCAAGGGAGAAGAGATCGGCGGGATCGTGCCCCATGTCACCCTCGAGTCGATTGCCAAGGATCTGCCCGCACAGGAGGAGGTTCTGGTCGATTGTCCGGAAGAGGCACACGGCAGAATTCGGCTTTCCGGCCCGATTTCGGTCGAGGGGCTCTTGCCGACAAGTGCCGAGGACGAGGAGTCCTCTGAAGAGGATCCCTCGTTTGAGGCGCGGATGCGGGAAGTGCTCCACCTCTCCCCCGTCTTCGAAGCGAGCGGGAGGCGGAGAATCGCACTTCAAAAGCTTCGGAAGCCGGACAAGTCCTGTCTTTTGGGCGCGGAAGCCGAGGTGGCCGGCAGACGGGTCGGGATTGCCTTTGGGCCCAAGAGGCAGCCCATCGGGGAGTCCTTGGTGCGTAAAGTCGTCCGGGAGGCGGAGAGAATGGGCTACCAGGATCTCTACGTCGTGGGGTTTGGAATCGACGCTGCGGGTCTGGATTGCGTGCGCAGACAACAACGAGCCGGCGTTCGACTCCATTATGTCCAGGCGAGCCTCGATCTGCTCATGGGGTCCTTACTCAAGTCGACGCGCTCCAGCCAGATCTTTTCCTTGAGCGGGATTCCGGAGATCCGGGTGAAGTCGCTATCGGGCGGAGAGGAGGAGCTGTGGAAGGTCGAGTTCGTCGGCATGACCGTCTTTGACCCCGAGAAAGAAGCATACGAGCGTCGAAAGGCCGAAGAGTCGCCCGCATGGTTCTTGGATGCCGATTACGATGGGCGCTGCTTTGTGCCGATCGGGGCGTTTTTCCCACGAACGGAGGCGTGGCAAGTCGTGGGGCGCGCGCTGGGGGGAGTCATGACGGATAGGATGCAAAGGCAGCTTACCGGCAGGGTGAGCTCCTGGTTTCGGCCAGGAAGGCATCGGCGGATCGCCGTCAAGACGATGGATGACCGCGGAACGGAACTGCTGGTGGTGAGAAGCTTGCCGAGGGAGAGGGCGAAGTAGCCGGGAATGCTCCGGAGTTTCAGGAAAAGTGAAGAATCCGATGCTGCGGAGCGTAGTCAGAGTGGTTGCGGCGGGTTAATGTTATTTATAAAAAGCGTTATAAAAATGGCGATGCGCAAAATCGGCGGGAGCGGTTTTTCGATCGGGAGCGGGCTGCGGTCCGTGGCCGTCCTGTGCGTTCTTTGTTCGGTGGGTGTGTCGGTGGTGCGGGGGGCTCAGAACTCCGCCGGCGGTTCTCCGCAGGATCGCTTTTTGCAGATCTACGTGGAAATCCAGGACGCGGACCGGGCGGCGGGACAGGGATTCTATACGAAAGCGGCGCAGCAATACCGGGAGGCGCAAGCGGCGTTGCAAGAGCTCCATCACTCTCATCCCCAGTGGGAAAGACAGATCGTCGAATACCGGCTGGCCTATATCCACAAGCAGCTCGCCGAGGTGGAAAAACGGGTGGCGGGGATTCCATCGGCGCCGTCCCCGGGGCCTTCCTTGCCGGTAGAGGGACGCCTCCAAGAGGTGGAGGATAAGCTCGCCAAGCTGGAAACGAGCCGGGAGAGCAATGCGGACAAGGCCCAGGTCAACCAGCAGATGCTCGAGCTCCGCGATCTCCTGGGAAAGCTCCAGGGCGAGCTAACCGAGCTCAAGACGGCCCGCACCAAGCAGATCGCGGAAGAAACAGAGAACCAGGCCGAGATCGCGAAGATCGGCTCCCTTTCATCGCAGGTCGACTCTCTGAACGCTCAGGTAGCGCAACTCAGGCACAACCGGCAGAAGACGCAGGAGCGGGCTCGCTTGGAAAAGCGTCTCCAAGACCTACAAGGGCAGCTTGCTCATGCCAAGACCTTGCAAGAGAGGACGCAGCAACAGAAGGCCGTCCAGCAGAAGATGCAGGAGCTGGGCAGCCAGGTGGCCGTGCTGCAGAACGAGCTTTCGCAAGCCAAGGCCGCCCAGGAGACGGCGGCACAAGCGGCCGGCGGGCAGAAAGAGGGGGCGGAGCGGGTCGTTCAACTCGAGGGAACCGTTCAGAAGCTCGAAGATCAGTTGTCGCAAGCGCAAAAGGAGCAGGAACGGCTCTCGGCGGAGAGCCCGGTTGCCGCTCAAGCCCAAGAGGTCGTTCAACTCCGCTCCCAGATGGAGCGCATTCAGGCAGAGGTGGCCCGCATCCAGGGGAGAAAGGAGATTCGCCGCTTGGAGACGACGACGACCGCCAATGCTTCGGAGGTTGCGGCCTTAAACGACCGGGTCCGGAAGCTCGAGGAAGAGCTGATTCGCACTCGAAAGCAGCAAGAGCGCCTTCTGAGCTCGGTGGCTGGGCAGAAAAGCAGTCTCGAAAACCGAGTGCAGGAGCTTCAGTCCGAGCTCAACCGCATGAACTCGGCTCGATCGGCTCCTCCCGCTCCCGCAACGAATGGATTAAGGACTTCAGCTCCTGAGCGAGCGGTTCCTCTTCCCCGCGGCCGGAATCCTTGGAGCGCATCCTCGGGCCACCAGACGACGCCGACGGAGCAGCCAGCGGAGCAGCCGGGAGAGGCGGGCGGCGAGGCGCCCGAAGAGCAACCAAGCGAGCAGCCGACGCAGACGGCCCAGAAGAAGGAGGCCGGGTCGAAGAAGACCGCCGAGGCGAAGAAAAAGCAGGTCCATCGCCGCCGCAACGGCTCCGCCGTCGAGGACGAGGTCGTTCGCGGCCTCAATCGCGTCCGCCGGCAGATCGCGAATTTGATCGGAGGATAGAGACGACGGGCTGATACGGCCCCGAGTCTAGGGCGAACCTGCCGGAATACCGATCCGATGAAGCGAACAACAGGCCTGGGGAGTAGCTGGAGCAGGATCTTGTTGCCGCTTTTCGGACTACTGCTTTGCGTCAAGGAGTCGACGGTCTATTCGGCGGAGCGCAACGCAACGGGGCGGAAGGAGCATTCCCAGGGCTCCTCGACCTATCCGTGGCATCGGGGGATCGTCGCTACCGTCTTTTGGATCGGAACCGACTGGGCTCCGCAGAGCCCGAGCGGCAATTTGCAAAGCGCGTGGGATGCGCGCTGGGTGCGCCATTTCGGGGGGGAAGATCGCCCGGAGGCCCGAGCGGGCCTGCTGCCGGGAACCCATGCGGCGACCTTGAATCCCTTTTATGTGGCTCTGCCTTTCAACGACCTCGCGCATCCGGCGTTGGCCAGGCAATGGATCCCGTGGCACGGCTCCGAGTCCGCCGATGGTCGATCCCGATGCGAAGGGCATTGGGTCGAGATCGAAAGGCCGGACGGGAAGCGCGTCTATGCCCAGTGGATGGACTCCGGCCCGTTTATTTCAAATGACGCGGCCTATGTCTTTGGAGGGCATCGACCGCGCGCTTCGGCCGGGATCGATGTCTCGCCGGCGGTCAAGGAGTACCTCGGCTTGGGGGGGCGGGATCGGGTCAATTGGCGCTTCGTCGACCGGTGGGATGTTCCCCCGGGTCCCTGGATCACTTACCTGGAAGAGGCCATCCTCTATCAAGCCATCAAGCAAAAAGATGGGGCAGCAGGCGAGGAGGATCGCTCCTCTCCTCAGGCCGCCGGCAAAAGGAAGGGGCGGAAGCGGAGTGTCCGGTAAGGCTGAGATAGGGATGCTGCGTGATGGACGACTCGGGGCGGAACGGAAATGAGCCCCGACCGATTCCTATGGAAGCGAGCAGGAGTCCGGACGAGGAGCGGCAGAGGGCGATCGGCCGAAGAGAACTGAGGCTCGGCCTCATCCTGGTATCCCTCTTCTGGCCGCTCAACTGGTTTCTTCCCGGTCCTCGGACCGCCTGGCTCTTCTTCCCGCTCTGGTTAGGCTACATCTTGGCGATGGACGGACTGGTCTCCCGGCGGAGCGGCAGTTCCCTCCTGAGCCGGGATGGCCGTTGGTTTATCACTCTCTTTCCTCTCTCTTCGGTAATCTGGTGGCTCTTCGAGCTTTTCAATCTCCGCGCTCAAAATTGGGTTTACGTGGGCGAGGAAGACTTTTCTCCGTGGCTCTTTGTCCTCTGCTCCTCCCTTAGTTTTTCGACGGTGCTTCCCGCGGTGCTGGTGACCTCCGAATGGATGGGAAGCTTTTCGTGGCTTTCGCGTTGCCGACGGGAGGATAGGCGGACGACCGGGAAGCAGTGGCTTTTCTCGGTCTTTGTTGCCGGATTGGGGATGTTCAGCCTCTTCCTCCTCTTTCCGAAGCTCTTTTTTCCGTTTCTCTGGACGTCGCTTGTCTGCCTGATTGATCCGATCAACGCTTGGAGAGGGAGGCCGTCCCTGCTGAAGGCGATCGGGAGAGGGGACTGGCGTCCCTTGGTCTCCTTTGGCCTCGCCGGGCTCTTCTGCGGCTTTTTTTGGGAGCTTTGGAACAGCCGATCCTACCCCTATTGGGCCTATCACATTCCCTTCTTCGACTTCTGGCATCTTTTTGCGATGCCTCTACCGGGCTACCTCGGCTACCCGCCCTTTGCGTGGGAGCTCTACGGGCTCACCCACCTCGTTTGGCGTCGTACCCCGCTCCGCGTCTACTGATCGAACGCCTTCGGTGGGGCGATCGCCCTGTGGTCATGCGGATTTGTCTTTGCAACCGCCGGAAGGCAGCTATCTAATCCGTATATACAAGGAGGGTGCTATGAGGCGCCTGCCACTCGTCGCCATTATCTTGGCCTGTTCCGTCCTTCCTGTTTTCGGCAATTCCAATTCAGAGACTGCGCAGCTTTCGGAGTATCACGGATCGGTGTCGCGGCAAAAGGCTGGATCGGAGATCTGGCAGGCCGTGCATCCCCGAGAAAAGCTCGATCCTGGAGATCGGATTCGAACCGGACCCAAATCCGCAGCGGAGGTCCGGATCGATCGCAACAATTTCCTTCGTCTGGGAGAAGAGGGCGAAGCGCGGATCAGCAACCTAAGCTCCTCCGCCATCAAGGCCGAACTGGTCCGAGGAACGGCGACCTATTCGGTTTTCGGCGGCAACCACCGGGATATTGCCATTGATACGCCCGGGGTGAGCCTCCAGCCGGTTCAGGAAGGAGACTATCGGGTCAAGGTGGAAGGCGAAACGACGACGGCGATCGTGCGCAAGGGTGACGCGCGGGCCGTCTCTTCCGAGGGATCGGTGGATCTCCCTGAAGGAAAGATGATCGTCGTCCAGGGAAAGACCAATCCGGAGTACCAAGTAGTCGATGCACCGGCAACCGATTCGTGGGACCAGTGGAACCAAAAACGCGACTCGGTCGAGATGGCGGCGGCGAAAGCGGCGACGCCCCCCTCCTCCTTGTGGGATGACTACCCTACCTCTCACGGCTACTCCGAGGATACCGGCCGAAACGTGACCAATATCTTCGTAGGAGCGACCGCGCCTCCCTCGGCGTATGGATACGGCGGATGGCCGGGCATGGGGTTATACGCCGGCGCACCTTTCATGCCTTACTATCCCTGGTGGGGTCCCTGGGGGTGGGGTGGCTGGGGTTATCCTTGGGGCTTTGGCATGGGCATGGGTTTCGGCTTTGGCTGGCCGATGTTCGGATTTGGCATGGGCATGGGACTGGGCTTTGGCATGGGCATGGGTTTCGGCTTTGGCTGGCCGATGTTCGGCTGGGGAGGCTTCGGATGGGGCGGGATGGGCGCCTTCAATCGGACGAATATCACGAACATCAATAACATCAACAACACCAGGAACGTCACCAATGTGACGAGGGCCGGCTCTGCGGGACAGCAGGCGGGTGCCCATGGCACAGGCACCGCCGGCGCCACGGGCGCTCATGGTGGGGCCGCGACGGCTGCCGGAACTCATCCGGGGGCGACGCAGGGGGCCGGGGGGACCACCGGCCGCGCAGCGACAACGGCTGCGGAGAGTAAGGCAGGAGCAGCAACTGCCGACCATGCCGGTGCCCCAGCGGCCTCCGGAGGAGCGCATACGGCCGCCACCGCTGCCGGCACCCACGGACAAGCGGGGATGGCAGGAAGAGAGCAAAAGGCAGGGGCATCCAGCGGAGGTGCCCACGGGACCGCTGGGAACGCGGGCGGAACCCATGCCGGGGGAGCCGCCTCGGGCGGCTGGAGCCACTTTGGCGGCGAGAAGGGAGGTGTCGCAGGAGCAGGCGGCGGAGCCCGAACCGGGGGTGCGGCGGGAGCCGGCAAGTTTGGCTGGAGTCATTTTGGAGGCGGCGGGATGGCCAACCGGGGCGGGATGGGGAGCTTTTCGGGGGCGCGGGCCGGCTCCTGGAGCGGCTATACCGGCGGCGCCGCCCGTGGGGGCGCCGGTTCTTGGCGCGGGGCGGGTGGTTCCGGCGGAATGGCTCATTTCCAGAGCACCGCGGGTCGCGGTGCCTCGGGCGCGGGTTCTCACAGTTGGCGCGGGGCTGCGGGAGGACGTGCCGGCGGAATGCGGAGTGGCGCGGGCACGTTCCGAGGCGCCTCGGCAGGCGGACGGAATTTTGGAAGTGGCTTTCGTGGATTCACGGGCAGTGGCTATCGAGGCGGTGGCTACGGCGGATACCGGGGAGGAGGATTGGGCGGGTATCGAGGAGGCGGGGGCTTTCGCGGAGGAGGAGGAGGGTTTCACGGAGGGGGCGGTCGCCGGTAGAAGCAGAGCGAGTCCGGAAAGGGGAGAAGCTCCTCCCAAGAAAAAACTCTTCCTCGCTCAATCGCCCTTTGCGATGTTTCCCTGGTACGGGCAAGCGTGGAATTCTTTAATTTCTACAATCATGGGTTCATCCGCGTCGCAGTCGGGATCCCGGTGGTACGGATCGCCGACCCCTTGGCGAATGCGGAACGGACGATTGCTCTGCTAGAGCAGGCGGACGAGCGGCATGCCGTGCTGGCCGTCTTTCCGGAGTTGGGCCTCTCCGGCTACTCCTGCGAAGATCTCTTTGGACAGGCTGCTCTCCTCGAAGCATGTCGGGACGCTCTCCTGCGGATTCGGGAGGCTTCCCTCCGTTTGTCCATCGTGGCGGTCGTAGGTTTGCCCTTGGAGGTCAATGGGGCTCTCTACAATTGTGCTGCGGTGGTCTACCGCGGCCGGATCTTGGGAATCGTCCCAAAGACCTACTTGCCGAACTATCGGGAATTTTACGAGCTTCGTCAGTTTGCTCCGGCTGAATATGCCCGGGAGCAGGAAATTGTCGTGGGTGGGGACGCAGTCCCTTTCGGCAGCCGCCTTCTCTTTGCGGCGGTGGACGAACCTCTTTTTGTCTTCGCGGTGGAGATCTGCGAAGATCTCTGGGTTCCGATTCCGCCTTCTTCCTACGCGGCGATGGCCGGAGCGACCGTGTTGATCAACCTTTCCGCATCGAACATCACGATCGGCAAGGATGACTATCGCCGCGAACTGGTGAGCAACCAATCGGCTCGCTGTCTTGCCGCCTATCTCTATACTGCAGCCGGGTGGGGCGAATCGACGACCGACCTCGCTTGGGACGGACACGGAATGATTTATGAGAACGGGAACCGACTGGCCGAAACCGAGCGCTTCCTGGATGTCAATCAGGTCGTCACCGCCGAGATCGACTTGGAGAGGCTGGCAGTCGATCGCCGCCGTCAAGGGACCTTTGCGCAAAGCCGCTTTGAACATCGAGATCGGATCGAAGACTTTCGGCGCATCCCCTTTCAGGCGGATCTTCCCCGAGAAGGAGTGCTTCCGCTGGAGCGCGTCTACGAGCGCTTTCCTTACGTGGCCAGCGATCTGCGACGTAAAGAAGAGCGATGCCGAGAAATCTATCAGATTCAAGTGCAGGGTCTGGCGACGCGCTTGCAGGCGGCCGGCCTCCAAAAGGCGGTTCTAGGAATTTCGGGCGGGCTCGATTCGACTCAGGCGCTGCTCGTGACCTGCCGGGCGATGGATCGGCTCGGGTTGCCGAGGAGCAACGTCCTTGCCTATACGATGCCCTCCTTTGGAACGAGCGAACGGACCTTGGCACAGGCAATCAAGCTCATGGCCGCCTTGGGCTGTACGGCGCACCAGATCGACGTTCGGCCCAGTTGCAATCAGATGCTCCGAGATATCGGTCACCCTGCGGCCCAGGGAAAGGCGGTTTACGATACGACCTTCGAAAATGTCCAGGCGGGGGAGAGGACGAGCCATCTCTTCCGGTTAGCCAACGTCCAGAATGCTCTGGTCGTAGGGACAAGCGATCTGAGCGAGATGGCCCTCGGTTGGTGCACGTACGGAGTGGGCGACCAGATGGCCCATTACCATGTCAATGCGAGCGTGCCCAAGACCCTGATTCGGCATCTGATCGCGTGGGAGGCCGAGCGGGAGGCGCTGGGATCGGAGACGAGCGACCTCCTTCGGGAAATTCTGGCGACCGAGATCAGCCCGGAGCTGATCCCCGGGGGCAATGGAGATCAGCCCGAGCAACGGTCCGAAGCGGTGGTCGGACCTTATTCCCTGCAGGACTTCCATCTCTATTACATTCTTCGTTTCGGCTACCGTCCGGCGAAGGTCGCCTTCCTGGCATGGACCGCATGGAACGATCGCAATCACGGGTCATGGCCGAGCGGAGAGCTGGAGAGGCCGCAATGGTCGATTGCCGAAATCAAAGGGTGGCTGCGCCTCTTTTTGCGACGATTTTTTGCCGAGAGCCAATTCAAGCGGAGCTGCATCCCGAACGCTCCGAAGGTCGGCTCCGGAGGCTCTCTTTCCCCCAGGGGAGACTATCGGGCGCCGAGCGACAGCCCGGCAATGGTTTGGCTGGCCGGTTGCGACGCAATTCCGGAGCAGGAGCCAAATCTTTCCGGTCCGCGCTAACCGGTTTCGGTAAGGACTAGGACTCGGGATGCGATCGGCAAAAGGGATCTTCTCTGATTGCACCTCTGGCGCTGAGGCAGGCAAGAGAAGAAGCAGCCGCTTGCCGTGGGACTGCGCGGGAAAGAAGACTTTTGCTTTTCTCTTGTAAAGGGTTTGGGTAAGAGGGGATGCCTTCGCGGCCTCCTGTTCTCGTTCCAAGTTCGCGGACGGGATTGCCCGAGTGCCGACGGAGCGCGGCGGCCGGGCGAGCGGAACCGACCCATGAGTAGAGCCCCGACCAACTCGACCGAATCGATCTACCGTCGGATCGCGGGTCTTCCCTTCGCGCTCTGGCATTCGATCCTTGAACAGAGGAAAAGCAAGGAGCGTGCCAAGGAATCCGCTCTGCGAGAGACGGAAAAGGCGATCGCTCGACGCCTCTGGACTCTGAGCCGGACGCCGGTGTCCGATCTCTTGCAGGAATTGGGTACGTCGGATGCCGGCCTCGAAGAGGAAGAAGCAGAGAGGCGGCTGGAAGAGCACGGGCATAACGAAGTCCATTCCGAGAAGCCGCCGAACTGGGCGCAGATGCTCCTTTGGAGCTACCTCAATCCTTTCGCAATTCTCTTGTCCTTCATGGCCGTAATGGCGGGTTGGCTAGGAGAGCGGTACGGCGTCTTCATCATGGCCCTGATGATCGCGGTGAGCGTTCTTCTCCGCTTCTTTCAGGAGTTCGAGTCGAGCCGTGCGGTCGAAAAGCTCAAGGCGATGGTCCGCACGACCGCCATGGTTCGCCGGCGCTGGACAGAGCCGGAAGACGGTCTTCCGACTCCCGAGATGGCTCGGGGCCGAGAGATTCCTCTGCGCGAAATCGTTCCAGGCGACATTATCCATCTCTCGGCCGGCGACATGATCCCTGCCGACGTGCGGCTCCTCGCCACCCGGGATCTTTTTGTGAGTCAGGCGGCTCTTTCCGGAGAGTCCTTCCCGGTAGAAAAGTTTGATTCCGCCATGAGTCCGGCGGGCGGGGTGGAACGCCCCGTTGATGTCTTCGGCCTTCCGAACATTGCCTTCCTTGGAACCAATGTAATCTCCGGCACGGGCACGGCCGTCGCCTTGCATACTGGTCCGTCGAGCTATTTTGGTGCGCTGGCCAAGGGGATCCGCGGTTATCGGGCGACGACCAGCTTCGATCAGAGTGTCAGCCGGGTGAGTTGGCTGCTGGTGAAGGTGATCGGCACAATGATCCCGATCGTGCTCTTACTTAACGGATTCACGAAAGGAAACTGGACCGAGGCGTTTCTCTTTGCTCTCGCCATCGGCGTTGGGCTGACTCCGGCGATGCTGCCGATGATCGTCACAGGGGCCTTGGCTAAGGGAGCGATCAGTCTTTCCCGCAAGAAGGTGATCACCAAGCGGCTCAATGCGATTCAAAACATCGGAGCAATGGACGTGCTCTGCACCGATAAGACGGGAACCTTGACCCATGACAAGATCATCCTGGAGCGTTTCTTGGACCTCGAGGGCGAAGAAAACCCGGAGGTGTTGGAGTATGCTTACCTGAACAGCTATTATCAGAGCGGCCTTCGCAACCTCCTCGATGCCGCGGTCCTCGAACAGCGCGAGATCGGGACGCGGCTGATCCCCCAATTTCAGAAGGTCGACGAGCTCCCCTTCGATTTCGAACGGCGTCGCATGTCGGTTGTGGCACGCAGGACCTCCACAGGCCGAGACTTACTGATCACCAAGGGGGCCGTCGAGGAGATGATCCGGATCTGCAGCCAGGTGAAAGAAGGGGAGGCGATCGTCCCCTTTTCCAAAGAGATGAAACGTCACGCCTTGACCTTGCGCGACGAGCTCAACCGCGACGGGATGAGAGTCCTGGCGGTCGCTTACAAGCAGTTGCCCGAGCAGGTGGGCTCGACAGTGACCTCTGCGGATGAGAACGACCTCACGTTTTGCGGCTTTATCGCCTTTCTGGATCCGCCGAAACACGACGCGGGCCCCGCGATCCAGGCGCTGCAGAAGTCGGGGGTCGAGGTGAAAGTGATCACCGGGGACAACGAGATCGTGACCGCACGGATCTGTGACTGGGTCGGGCTGGAGATCAAAGGAATGTTACGTGGCTTCGAGATCGAGAAGCTTTCTGAAGAGGAACTGGTCGCCGCTTCGGAGAAGACGACCGCTTTCGTCAAGATGGCTCCCTTGCAAAAGGCTCGTGTCATCCGTGCGCTACGAGCGGGAGGGCATGCGGTCGGCTTTCTCGGAGACGGAATCAACGATGCCCCGGCGCTGCGGGAGGCCGATGTCGGCATCTCCGTGGATACCGCCGTCGACATCGCCAAGGAGTCGGCCGACGTCATCCTCCTGGAGAAGAATCTTATGATTCTTGAGGAGGCCGTGGTGGAGGGCCGGAGAATGTTCGGCAACATCGTCAAATACATCAAGATGGCGACGAGCTCGAACTTCGGAAACGTCTTGAGCGTCTTGGGGTCGGCAGCCCTGTTGCCCTTCCTCCCGATGAAACCTCTCCAACTTCTAATCATCAATCTGATCTACGATCTGTCCCAGACGCTGATTCCCTGGGATCGCATGGATGATGAGTTCATCGCCAAGCCAAGGAAATGGGAAGCGGAGAGCATCGGCCGTTTCATGGTCATCATCGGCCCGATCAGCTCGATCTTCGACTACGCGACCTTTGCGGCGCTCTGGTTCGTTTTTCAGGCGAACAGCCCGGCCCATCAATCGCTCTTTCAGTCGGGCTGGTTCCTCGAGAGTCTTCTTTCCCAAAGCTTGATCGTTCACATGATTCGAACTCGAAAAATTCCGTTTTTTCAGAGTGTCGCGGCGTGGCCGCTGGTTGTGGCGACAATCCTTGTCTTCGTGGTGGGACAGGTCATCCTGGCCACACCATTTGGAGCGGCAGCCGGGTTGGTTCCCCTACCGATGAATTTCTACTTTTGGCTCTGGGGGATTCTCCTCGCCTACTGCGTTCTCACGCAGCTTGTGAAGAATTGGTATGTCCGGCGCTTCGGCGAATGGCTGTGAGC
>NZ_CABFVA020000020.1 GCF_902143375.2 Methylacidimicrobium tartarophylax
GCCGGAGAAGCCGGCGGAGAAGATCCAGGGCCTCGCGGCATTCTTCCAAGCGGAGAGTGCGGGCGCAAAGGAAAAAGGCCAAGGCACCGGAGGAGACTGCCGCCGCGACGAGCAGTGCGCTGCCCATGGGAACAGAAGGCAGGGGAGAGCGTCCCGCAGCCCGGGCAACCCAGCCGGCCGTAATGCCGCAAGCGGCGGAGGCGATCGCTAAGCGCCAGAGGAACGAAAGCCAGTGCCGAACGCCTCCCGGGAAGACACGGCGGTCGAGGGAAAGAAAGAGTTGTGCGCAATTGAGAAGGGCGACCAGCGAGGTGGTGAGAGCCAGGCCGACGTGACCGAAGGAGAGCGTTTTGACCAGAAGGAAGTTGAGCACGAGGTTGAGGCCGATGCCGAAGAGACTGACCCGGAGGGGGATCATCGGGGAGTCGAGGGCGTAAAAACAGGGAGCGAGAATCTTGATCCCGGCGTAACCGGCAAGCCCGAGGGTGTATGCTGCCAGCGCCGTCGCCGTCTGGTGGGTATCCCAGGAGGTGAAGCGGCCATGCTGGTAGATGAGCCGGATCAGCGGTTCGGAGAGGACAGCCAGCCCGACGGCGGCGGGGACGGTGTAAAAGAGGCCGAGACGAAGGGAGTGGCGCAGCGTCTGCCGAAAGGAGTCGAGATCCGCTCGAGCCTGCTGACGGGAGACGGTGGGGAGCGTAACGGTGGCGATCGCCACGCCGAAGACCCCGATGGGAAACTGCATGAGACGGAAGGCGCAGTTGAGCCAGGAGCGGCCTCCGTTGATCTCCGAGGCGAACATGCCGTTGATCAATACGTTCACTTGCACGGCCGCTCCGGCGATCACGCTGGGGATCATCAGACGCCATATTTCTTGAAGCTTCGGGTCCGAAAGGTCGAGATCCCATCGCCAGGCGTAGCCGATCCAGCGAAAGGCCGGAACCTGAATCAAAAGCTGGGCGAGACCCCCGAGGAGGACGCCGAAGCAGACTCCGAAGACGCCGGCTTCCCCGAACGACGGATGACTGAGGTTGCGCTGGGGTTCCAGCGTATAGGCAAAAAAGACCCCGAGAACGACGGAGACGATGTTGAAGGCGGTCGAGGCCGAGGCGGGCAGACCGAAAATCCGTCCGGCGTTCAGGATCCCCATGGCGACCGCGGCCAGGGCGACAAAGAGGATGAAGGGGAAGAGGACTCGTGTGAGCCGCACGGTCAGCTCGAACTTTCCGGGAACGGCGTGAAAGCCGAAGCTGGTCAATTCGACAAGGAGAGGAGCCAAGAGCATGCCCGCCAAGCAGAGCGCGGAGAGGAGGATCAAGAGAATCGCAAGCAGATGGTTTGCCAAGGAAAACGCCTTGGCCTTCCCTTGCGTTTCCCATGTCTTCGCAAAGACGGTCGTAAAGGCAGTGGAAAGAGCTCCTTCGGCGAAGAGATCGCGAAAAAGGTTGGGAATTTGGAAGGCGGCAAGGTAGGCGTCGAGCAGCTTGCCTGCACCGAAAAGAGCGGCAAAGACAAGCTCGCGGATGAGGCCGAAGATCCGTGAACCCATGACGGCGAGGCTCACGACCCCTGCCGCCCGGTGCGTGGCGGCGTTTCCCTCAGGAGATCCCTTCGGCGGGGAGGGAAGCGGTGGCGGCAGGGAAGCCTGGGGATCGTTGGGGGCGTTCACGAAGAAACGGTCGGAGAGCAGCCCAGTTGTTCCAGGCAGGCGGAGAAAACTGCCTCTGGATGGATTTGGCGCAGACAGGCCAGGTCTCTGGGGCAGGTGCGCAGAAAACAAGGACCGCAGGGTACCGGATGGGAAAGGACCCGGGTGGTCGTTCCCAGAGGTCCGGTCCGCACCGGATCCGTCGACCCGAAGAGGGCAACGACCGGTACTCCGAGAAGAGCCGCGACATGCATGGCTCCGCTGTCGTTACAGACGACAAGCCGGGCGTGCGCAAGAGCCGAAAGAAACTCTTCCAAGCTCGTTTGACCTGCTAAGCTCTCGACACCCGGAACGGCCGAGGCGATCTGCCGGCAGATCTCCCGGTCGCCGGCGGCCCCGTAAAGGCGCACGGGATAACCCGTGGCGGCATGCAGTCGCCGAGCCAAGATCATATAGGATTCGGCCGGCCAGCGTTTGGCCGGGCCATATTCGGCGCCCGGGCAGAAGGCGATGACCGGCTCCGGCGGTTGGCCCGACGAGGCGATGGGACGCAATTCGGGTGTCGCCAGGGAACCCGAAGCTCCGAGCTCCTGGGCCAGGGCAAGGTAGCTCGCGGCTTGCCGCGGGAAAGTCTCTCCGGGTTCTCCCCGCAGAACAGGGCGGCTCAAGAGCACGGATCGGGGCCAGGCCGTCTTGCCCCAGATCCTGGGAATGCCGGCAAGGCGGGCCTCGAGAGCCGATCGTGGGGAGTTCGGCAGCAGGAGCGCAGCCTCGAATTTCCCTTCACGCAGCCTTTGGGCCGTGCAAAGGAGGCAGTTAGGTCGGTCGAGAGCGACGACGCGATCGACAAACGGGCAGAGGTCCCAAAGAGCGCGTAATTTGTCCGGAGTGGCTACGGCAAGGGGACCTCCGCCGAGCCACCTTTTGAGGCTTGCCACCGCGGGGAGACTCAGAACGGCGTCGCCCAACCAGTTGGGAGAGCGGACCAGAAGGGAAGGGGGGGGAATCACGGGAGGATGGGATGAGCTCCGTTGAGCATCGGCTGCTCCACGGCAGAGGAAGGGCGGCCGGGCGGGGAAAAAGCGAGGGGCTCCCGTTCCCGCATTTTCTCACGAAGACGGCTTTGGAGAGCTTCGGCTCCATGGAGAAATTCGATTTCCACGCGGAGAAAGTAGATCGGGACCGGAGGCGGGGTGCTCAGGAAAGGAAGCCGAACGGCGTCTTTTTCGGTCGTGAGGATGGCAGCGGCGGAACGGGCTTTTGCCCTCTCCATCACGCGGAGAAGTTCGTGCTCGGCAAACCGGTGATGGTCGGCAAACCGCCGAGAGTAGACGATCTCGGCCCCGAGCTTTCGCAGTCCGTTCTCGAAGCTCTCGGGACGCGCGATCCCGGAAAGGGCAACGACGCGCAGCCCTTGGAGGAAGTTCAGTCCGCGTTTCTCTCCGGTGCTCACGTGGGCGAGATAGCGCGGGAGGTGGGCGCACTCGATGATGGGGGCGTGTCGGTTGTATTGGCGCAGCTCGGATTTCAGGTCGGCGAGCGGGGAGCCGTCGCACTTGGTGAGAAGGAGGATATCCGCCCGACGAATATGTCTCATCGGCTCACGGAGCGTGCCGCGCGGGAGCAGGAAGCCATTGCCGAACGGCGTCTCTCGGTCTACCAGGACGATGTCGATCCGCTCTTTGAGAGGAAGATATTGAAAGCCGTCGTCGAGAAGAATGGTGTCGATCCCCCACCGCCGGATCGCGGTCAGGCCGGAGCGGACGCGATCCTTCCCCGTCAGGATGACGACCCCTTGCAGATTGGAGGCGAGCATGTAGGGTTCGTCCCCGGCCAAAAGGGGTCCGAGGAGAGCCCGCTTCCCATCACAAACGATGCGCGGGCCGGGATGAGGCTGCCCCTGGCCGGCTAGCCTCCATCGCGCCCAAAACGGACGCGATGCGCTCTTGTACCCGCGGCTGAGAATGGCGACTCGGCGGCCCGCGCGAGTCAGTTCTCGAGCAAGCTTTTCCACCACAGGGGTCTTCCCCGTTCCTCCCACCGTGAGATTGCCGACGCTGATGACCAGGCACCCTAGAGAGTGGGAATGCACGAAGTTCCGGTTGTAGAGCCAGAGCCGGAGGCGGACCAACGGGCCATAGAGCAAGGATAAGAGGAACAGCAGCCCCCGCAGGAGTGTCGCCCGTTTTCCATCCCGACGCTCTAAGACAACATCGACCGCGAAGCGTTCGAACCGATCCCGCCAGCGAGGCATGTGATGCCGATCTCCTTTCCCTTGGCTCTCCGCCCCTTCTTCCGCTCTTTCTCCGACCGGGCGGAGCCGAGAGCGCCGCTCAACCGGCGGCGGGCGATGAAGGGAGCCAGTCTACGCGAGCGAAGACGGATCGGTCGAGGAGGGACTCGGCCGGGTAGACGTTGGGATTATGGAGAAGCGCTGTAGGGACCGCTTGACGCGCTTCCCGTGTGGTGACCGCAAGAAGGGCTTCCGAGGCGTAACGGCCAAGATTGCTGGGACGAAACATCTCTGGAAGAGCCGTCCCCGCCAACTTTGGATTGGCGCATCCCCGAGGGATTACCCAGTGGAAAAGCCGGATCCAAGAGCCTTCGGCGGGGATGCGGACGATCCAGCCGGGGCCTGCCCCGCGTGCTTCGAGCTGCTGTACGAAGTCGACTTCGATGCGGGCATTCTCGCCCTGGGGAGTTGCAGCCGGAGCGGCTTGGCCGCCCAGGGAGCCGGGGAGCGGGGGGAAGCCATGCGCAAGAGCTGCGAAAAGAAAGCGGGAAAAGAGGGGGGAGGAAGGAGGCCGAAACGGAATGCGCCCATCCGCAAGCTCCTTCCAATGGCTCGGCACCTCTGCGGCCGCACCCTGGCCACCGATCGCCAGCAAGGTGAAACCGAAGGGCCAGGCATATTGGTTGGCTGGATCGAAATAGTGATGGAGGAATTGCGGCTCCGCCGGAAGCGGCGCAGAGAGGGCCGAGGCAAGAGGCAGGAGGAGGTTCGCTCGGCAGAGGGAAAAAAGCGTTGTGTCGGGGAGTGCGGCAAGGTCGAAGGAACCGGAGGCAACCAGATTCCGGCTCTCCTCCTCCCTTGCATACGCTTCTACGGAGATCTCGGAGCCGAGGGAGGCGCGTAACGCATCGAGAAGCCAGGGAGAAAACAGCTTGGCGGGAGCAAGGATGCGGAATGCGGACATCGTCTCGATGAGATCTGCGGGGAGGAGGAGAAAAGCAAGGAAAAAGCGGAAGAGCTCTCCGAACCTTGTCTCGCCTTCGGTCTTTGGTTGTGCACCGGTGGGAGTGGATCGCAGGCGAGAAAGCGATTAGTTCATTGCCGCACAATGGTTCCGGGAAAACTGCTTGAAATACGGAACCGTTCAGGAGAGATATGCAGTAAGGTGGCCGGTCTGCGAGCTTGGTGGAAGAGTCGAGACGTCTGGTTAACCCGTCGGGAGCAGGGGCTCGTCTTCTTCCTGCTCGTCGTATTGACGCTAGGCGGAATGGTAAAGCTCTTGCGTGAATCCTTTGGGAACAAAGATCTCGGCCGGGGGTTCGTGGAACAGCCTCTTCACAATAATCCGTAGGTTTCGAGAGAAGGGGAGAGCACTAAAACATATGCGCAAGCGGAACTTTGCCAGCATTGTCGAGGAGATTTGCGAGCGGGATGGACGATATGTCGATGAGGCATACTATTTTGTTCGCGAGGCTCTGCATTCGACGGAAAAGGGGGGGAAGCGCAAGGGAAAGCGTCGAATGACGGCTGCATCGGGCATGGAGCTTTTGGAAGCCTTGCGCGCGCATGCCCTTCGAGAATTCGGGCCCATGAGCAAACTGGTTTTGAGGGAATGGGGGATCCGGAACTGCAGCGATCTGGGCGACGTAATCCTTACCCTCGCTTCCTACGGGGTATTAGGCCAAGCGAGCGCGGGAACGCGGAAAGATTTTAAAAAGGGCTTTAGCTTCACCTCGGCGTTTGTAAAACCGTTTTGTCCCGCCGGGGCGATCCGATCCGCAGGAAAGCGAAAGGCCGGCCAGACGGAGACGAAAGCCGGCAAGACCGGTCGAGCGAAGAAGAAGGCGCCGGCCGCATAACAAAAACAAACGCGGGGCCAGGAGAGTCGCGGGGTTCCGCCGCCGGCTCTTCTCCCCGAGGATCGCCATGAGTTCCCCACTACGATCGACCAGTGGCCCGTCGTCGGCGGCCGAAGAACCGTTACCGCTCTCGCTTTTAGAGGTAGAACGGAAGGAGTTGGCCAATGGCTTGACCGTGCTCGTCAATCGGGACATGCGCGCACCGGTGGTCTCCCTCCAGTGCTGGTGCGCGACCGGGAGCATCCATGAGGGCCGCTGGATTGGCTCGGGGATCTCCCACCTCTTGGAGCATCTGCTCTTTAAAGGAACTCCTACGCGGACCGGCATCCAGATGGTCCAGGAGATTCAGGATCTTGGCGGTCACTTCAACGCCTACACGACTTACGAACGGACCGTCTATCATATCGATCTGCCGGCGGAGTCCTGGCGGCAGGCCTTGCCCATCCTCGGCGACGCCGTGCTCCATCCGGAGATCGATTTGGAGGAGTTTACCCGGGAAAAAGATGTGATCCGTCGGGAATTCGCCATGGTCGAGGACGATCCCGAGAGCCAGCTCTTTCAGGCGGCTTTGGAAACCACGTTCCTAAGACATCCGGTTCGGTTTCCGATTATCGGTCAGATCGATCTCTTCAACGCACTAAGCCGGGAGGACGTCGTTGCCTATCATCGGGAGCGGTATGTGCCGCAAAACCTCTTTCTGGTCGTCTCCGGCGCGGCGGAACCGGATGAGGTCTTTCAAGCGGCGGAGCAATGTTTCGGCCGGGAGTCGCGTCGGTTCCTCTCCGACACTCCTCTTCCCGCGGAACCCGTTCAAGTCGCCGCACGGTACGCTCGGAAAGCGTTTCCGAGCGAGCTGGCGCGCATTGCCATCCTCTATCCCGTCCCCGAGTTCGGTCATCCGGACTCCGCCGCGCTTCGGGTCCTCGCCTTATTCCTCGGTGAGAGCCGGAGTTCGATCTTGCACCAAAAGTTAGTCGAACAGGAGAGCTTGGCCGAAGAAGTAGAGGCGTTTACGTTCGCCGGACCGGAGGCTGGGGTCTTCGGCGTCGAAGCGCGGTGCGCACCGGAGCGGCTGGAGAAGTTGGCGGCTCGGCTCCGCGAAGAGCTTTACGGGATCGGAGCGTCGCTGCCGGCGGAAGCGGACTTGACTCTGGCTCGCCGGTTGACTCTCGCGCGTTCGATCGCCGACCTGAAGACCATGGCGGGCAAGGCGGGAGCGGTGGGTTCCGGCTGGTTGTTGGCCCGAGATCCCTATTTGAAGGAAACGTTCTTGCGACTCTTGCTTGGTGTGACGGCCGAGGAGGTGCAACGAGTGGCACGCCAATATCTCTTGCCTCAGAAGGAAAATCGCATCGACCTCGTTCCTCTCGATTTCAAGCCCCCGGCGCACGGATCGAGGGGCGGCACGCATCCCGGAAGTAGGCTCACCCCGTCTTTGACGAAGGTGGGCGGGGGATTTCGAATGCTTTCGCTCGAAGACAGCCTGCCTCTCCAGTTCTTCCGTGCCGCCTTTGACGGCGGACTTCTTTTCGAGCCCAGGGGAAAAGAGGGGATCTGCTTTCTTTCCACCCAGCTTCTCCTCAAGGGCACTCGGAATCGGACCGCGGCCAGGATCGCTCGAGAGGTCGAGGAGCTCGGCGGCTCGATCGCAGCCGACGCGGGAAATAATTCTGCGGGCCTCTCGCTGGAAGTCTTGAGCGACCAGTGGGCGCCGGCGTTGCAGCTCTTTCTGGAGATGCTCCTCGAACCGGCCTTCCGGGAGGAAGAGATCGCCACCGAAAAACGAAAGCAGCTCTCCTTGCTTCAGGCTGAACGAGACGATCCGCTCTCCATCGCTCGCGACCTCGTTCGCCGCTCCCTCTGGGGGGAGCACCCTTACGGGGGCAACGTCTTAGGCAAGGAGGAGAGCCTTGCTTCGATTGACGCGGCCGATGTGGAGAACTTTCTTCGCAAGGTCCTTCTCACGAATCGGCTGATTCTTGCGGGAGCGGGTCCGGTAGACCCGGCGAAGTGGCAGCCGGTCATTGTCCAGGCGATGGCTTCCCGGTTGGGTGCGGCCACGACCCTTCCCTCTCCTCCCTTGCCGCCTCGTCTTTCGCAACCCGTACGGGCCGAAAGACGGGTTCCGGGCAAGGAACAAGCCATCGTGGAGATCGCCTTCCCGATACCGGAACTGGTTCATCCCGATCAGTTGGCTCTTGCGGTGGTAGGGGAGTCCCTTTCCGACCTAGGCAGCCGGCTCTTCGTCCGCGTGCGAGACGAATTGGGTCTGGCTTATTTCGTGAGCGCTTCTCGCTTCGTGGGACGTCAGGCGGGCTATTTCTATTTCTACGCAGGAACCGCCCCTGGCAAGGAAGGAGAGGTGGAACGCATTTTGCTTGAGGAAATCATCCGCCTTGCCGAAGGGGGGCTTTCGGAGAAGGAACTCGAACGAGCTCGAGCGAAACTGATTAGCGAGGAAAAGATGTCCTGGCAGAATCCCGCTTCGATCATGACGAGTTCGGCTCTGCACGAGCTCGTGGGCTTGGGCTGGGATTACGACGAGCGGAGGCTCCATCGCTTAGGGGCGATGGGACTGGATGAGGTCAATCGCGTTCTTCGGTCTTATTTTGAGACCAAAGGGTATGTGGTAGGGATCGTCCGGCCGTAGCCGTCATTTCTCACAAATTTCGTAGCCGAGGCGCCGCAAATGGGTTTGGATGCGAGGCGCGGCGCTGGTTTTCCGCCGGAGCTGTGTGAGGACGCGGCAAGGATGGAAAACCGAGCCCAACGAAGCAGACAAGGCCATGGTGCAAGCCGCAGGAGAAAGCTTGTGAGAAATGGTGCCTGACCTTACAGAAAGCGGTTGAGTCTTTCCCGAAAAGATCGTTTGGTTGGATATGGAACATTCACTCTCCGACGAGGAAGTGCAGGCTCGTTTCGCCCGCCATCTGCAGATGCAGATCGAGCATGTGCTCGTTCTGCTGGGACGGATTCCTCTTCCGGGCATGGAGGCAATGGAGCCCCGGCTGCCGGAGGCGCGGGAGCTCATCGATCATCTGGAGGCCTTGGAAGTGAAGACCCGCGGCAATCTTCAGCCGCACGAGCAGACGTTTCTTGGTACTGCTCTGACCGAGTTGCGCTTGGCGTATGTCGAGGCAAGCCAGGGCCGAGGGCGCGCGCCGGCGGCTTCCGCGCCGCAGTCTTCGGAACCCTTCCGCGCAGGCGCAGCCGTGCCGACGCCGGGCGGTTCAATCGCGTCTCCGCAGGAGCCGTCCGGGAGCGAGGAAACCAAAAAGAAGTTTTTCAAGAGCTACGGGTGAGATCGCATTGGTTTCACCGGGTTCATCTCTTGCGGCAAGAAAGAGGCACGTGAGTTGTCAGGATAGCTTTCGACGATCCGTCCATTATTTACGGATTTCGGTGACGGATCGATGCAACGAGCGTTGCCTCTACTGCTTTCCTCGGGATTTCGCCGGGTGGAGGGAGAAGGAAGCTCTTCTGAGCTACGAGGAAATCCTGGCGACGGTGGCCGTCTCGGTAGAACTCGGGTTCACCGATTTCCGTATCACGGGCGGGGAGCCCCTCGTCCGGCCGGGAGTGCCCGACCTGGTGCGTGAGATCGTGAGAATTCCCGGGGTGAAGAGCGTGCGGCTCTCGACCAACGGCACTCATCTGGCGGGCATGGCCGTCCCATTGCGGGAAGCCGGTCTTGCCGGAATCAACATCAGCTTGGATGCCCTCGACGCGAAGCGCTATTACGAAATTACCGGAGGCCAGCTCGGCCCGGTGCTCGAGGGGATCGAAGCCGCGCGTGAACTCGGCTTTCCGTTGATCAAGCTCAACGCGGTCCTGCTGCGCCATCGCAACGAGGATCAGATCGAGCCGTTGCTCGATTTTGCGGCGCAACGCGGCCTCCTTCTCCGATTCATCGAGCTCATGCCGGTGACTTCTCGAGAGGTGCTTCGTCCGGATAATTTTCTTTCGGCCTCCGAGGTCCGCCGGAAACTCGAAAAAGTCGACCGGCTCGAG
>NZ_CABFVA020000021.1 GCF_902143375.2 Methylacidimicrobium tartarophylax
GGTTTCGAAGTCGATCGTCACGCCAAACGGTGTACCCACCTCGTCCATACGGCGATAGCGGCGGCCGATAGCACCGCTCTCATCGTAGAAAATCCGCAGCTGCATCCGCAAGAGGTCGGCGACCTCCCGGGCCTTTCGGACCAGCTCCTCGTTGTTCTTGAGGAGCGGGAAGACGCCGGCCTTGATCGGCGCCACGCGAGGAGAAAGATGGAGGACGACCCGTTTTTCCACCTTCCCTCCCTCGGCAACCACATCCTCCTCGTCATAAGCCTCGCAGAGAATCGCCAGGAACGTTCGATCGACTCCTCCGCTCGGTTCGATCACATGGGGGACAAATTTCTGCCCGGTCTCCTCGTCGAAATATTCGAGAGGCTTGCCGCTGGCGACTCCATGTTGGCGCAAGTCGAAATCGGTCCGGTACGCGACCCCTTCGAGTTCCTGGCGCCCAAAGGGAAACGTGTACTCCAAATCATAGGTCTTTTCCGAGTAGAAGGCTCTCTCGCCCTCGGGGACGTCCCGCACATGAATCTGCTGCCGCGGGAGCCCGATCGACTCGTACCAGGCCAGTCGGGCCTCCTTCCACTTCTCCAGCTCTTCGAGACCGGTCCCCGGACGAATGAAATACTCCACCTCCATCTGCTCGAACTCCCGCGAACGGAAGAGGAAATTTCGCGGATTCACCTCATTGCGAAACGATTTTCCAATTTGCGCGATGCCGAACGGGATCTTCTTGCGTGAGGTCTCGAGCACGTTACGGAACTGAACGAACATCGCTTGTGCCGTTTCCGGACGGAGATAGGTCAGCGCGCTCTCCTCTTCCAAGGGACCGACATAGGTCCGGAAAAGGAGGTTGAATCTCCTCGGCTCCGTCATCTCCCCGCCGCATTCTCCTGGATGCTTGGACGGTTTTTGGGGGCAGCGGGCATCGGCCATCTGATCGACACGAAAGCGCGCCTTGCACCTCTTGCAGTCGACCAGCCAATCGACGAACTGCTCCTCATGCGTGCTCGCTTTCCAGACTGCCCGGTTCATGAGAATCGAACCATCGAGACCCACGATATCGTCGCGCAACTGGGTCATCGAACGCCACCAGAGCTCCTTGATATTTCTCTTGAGCTCCACTCCCATGGGGCCGAAGTCCCAGAGGCCGTTCAGCCCCCCGTAAATTTCGGAGGAGGGATAGACGAAACCGCGACGTTTACACAGAGCAACAAGCTTTTCCATTAAGGGTTCTTCTGTCATAAGAAAAACGAACCGACACGCAGCCGCGAGAGCAGTTACCAGTCCATGTCACGAAGGCTAAAGATCAGGAAGCAGCAACCCCCCTCTCGAAAATCGGTCCTGCGGCTCCTTTCCGGTTTTGCCGCCCGAATCGCCAGCCACTTTATTCTTGCCGCAGTTGGGCTGCTTTCGGCGCTTCTCATCGCCGCCTTTCTCCTATTACGGTTCCACGGAGTTCCCACGCAAATCAAAAACGTCCTTCTGGCGGAACTCGAGTCGCGCGACATCACGATCTCCGTAGGCCATCTCTCTCTCGATCCGTTGGGCCATCTCATCGCCAGCCGGGTCGCCGTCTTCCGCAACCGGGATCGGCAGGATGTCTGGCTGCAGATTGATCGCGTACGCCTCTCCGTCGCCTGGCTTGCCTGGTGGAAAGGCAAGCCTTGGATCAAGAGTGCCTCCGTTCATAACGCCACGATCTACCTCCCGATCACCCCGCAGAGCGAAGTCGAGCTTTCCCAAGTTTCCGCCCGGGTCAACTTTGTCCCGGGCGCCCTTGAGGTGCTGCACGCGAGCGCCCGCGTCCTCAATTTCGAGCTCCTGCTCAAAGGGCGCATCCTGCTCAATGGCTACCCCTCCTTCCCCGCTCCCTTTCCCGAAAAGCAGGAGACGACAGACCTCCTTTGGCATCGCATCCTCGCGACGGTGGATGAGATCGAGACCGAGCGGCCGATCCCCGTCGAGGTCGACCTCTCCCTGGCCACCAAGGACCCTGCGGAAGCCAGCATCCATTGCAGGATCCTCTCTTCTCCGCTTTCCTGGCGGGAAATTCCCCTGGGGCGCCTATCGGGAGATCTGCGGCTGGCCGGACACATCCTCCACCTGGAAGAACTGCACTTAGGATTTCCCAGGGGCGAGATCTCGCTTTGGGGAGAGGCCGATCTGCCGCAACAGACCGGTTTCGTCGAATTTCTCAGCAATGCCGATCCCACCGTACTCCGTCCTTCGCTGCCGGACAAGGTTGCCGCCGTTATCCAAGACCTCCATTTTCTCGATCTCCCCAGTCTGAGCGGGCGGCTGACCACCAAATGGGGATCGACCGGGAGCTTCCTCCGTGTCTCCGCCGACCTCCATTGGCATCACTTCCGCTATCGGAGCCACCCGTTCGACGAGCTTTCGGTTCCTGTCGCTTTCGACGGCGCGCGACTCTTCGTCCCCGAAGCAAAGCTCCGTTCCCCCACGGGAAAGGTTGATGCGGAATTCCTCTACGAGATTTCCCCGCCCAAGCTGCGCCTCAAGGCCGAGTCTACTATCGATCCGACTCTCTTCCTCGGGGTGGCCGGCCCCGCCGCCGACCGCTTCCTCGAATCGCTTTCCTTCCCCAAGGAGCCCCCCTGGGCACGAGGAGAGATTACGGGCGGAAGCCTGTCTTCTCCGCAGAATTGGTCGGTAAAGGGTAGCTTTTTAGCGAAGAACTGCTCCTACCGGGGAGTCGCGGTTCGCTCGGTGCAATCCGATATCGGATTTCAAGACCTCACCCTCCATTTCTCTCATTTCAAGGCCATCCGCCCCGAGGGAACGGTCTCGGGGAACTTCGAGAACGACTTCAGCCATAAGATCGTGACCGTTCACGATCTATCCTCTGCAGTTGACGTGATCGCCTGCGCACCGGCTCTGGGAGATAAGTTTCCGGCCTATGTGCAACCCTACCGTTTTGAGAGCCCCCCCCGACTCGAGGTGAGCGGGCGGGTCGACCTCAACGAAGGAAGCAAGAATCCGGTCAGCGACCTTAGGGTCGAGGTCCAGTCGGATTCCGTGCTCAACTACGTTCTCTTTGAGCGGAATTTTCCCATCGCTTCTCCGAAGGGTCGCATCCTTCTCCGCCGCAATGAACTCACGGTGCAGGTCGACCAATCCTCCCTTTTCGAAGGACCCCTTCATGGAATCTTTCAGGTGACGCTTCGACCGCCACCCGCAGGCTCCCCCTTTCACTGCGTGTTTGACCTCGACCATGGCAACTTTCACAAGCTCATGTCGGGTCTCTACCATGTCGAGACCTGCTCCGGCCCCCTGAAATTCCATCTCAACTTATCCGGCTTCGTCGGCAATCTCCCCTCGCTGACCGGTGATGGCGATTTTGACGTCCAGGACGGCTACATTCTCTCAATCCCCTTCCTAGGAGGTCTCTCCACCAACATGAGCACAATCATTCCGGATTTCGCCATGGCCAAAGCCGATCAGGCACACGCCCACTTTGTCGTGGGAAACGGCGAAGTCTCCACGCAGCAGTTCAACATCGCCAGCGTTGCCTTCACGATCATCGGCAAAGGGAACTACAATTTCCTGCACGACAACCTGGAAGCGGATGCGCGGGTCAACATTCGCGGCCCCGTAGGGGCTGTTTTCTTCCCGATCAGCAAACTCTTCGAATATCATGGCTCGGGTAAGCTTGCCGCGCCCAACTGGAAGCCGCGCAATTTTTAACCGTTTAACCGGCTTCGAAGCTTTTTAACCGGCTCGGGAGTTCGTCCACGCTGGCCAAAGCAGCCGGCAGACGATATAGGGAAAAGATGTCCGACCTTTCGAAAACGTACGAGCCGAAAGCCGTTGCCGAACTGCTCTACGCTCGGTGGCTCGGCGACGAAAACTATCGTGCGGACCCGGCCTCATCCAAGCCCGCATTTTCGATCGTCATGCCGCCTCCCAACATCACGGGGGTGCTGACTCTCGGCCATGTCCTGAACAACGCCATTCAGGACGTCCTCGCCCGCAAGGCTCGCTTAGAAGGGTATGAGGTGCTCTGGCTCCCAGGGACAGATCATGCCGGCTTAGCAACGGAGATGGTGGTGGAGCGCTCGCTCCGAAAGCAGAGGGGAATCGGCCGCAGAGATCTGGGCCGGGAGAAATTCCTCACGCTTGTGCGGGAGTGGAGGGAAACCCATGGCCGGATCATTGTTGAGCAGCTCAAGAAGCTCGGGAGTTCGGCCGACTGGTCTCGGGAACGCTTCACGATGGATGCGGACTATTCGCGGGCGGTTCAAAGAACCTTCGTTGCTCTCTACCGAGAGGGGCTCATCTACCGGGGCAGGCGGATGGTCAACTGGTGTCCCGCTTCCTTGACGGCCCTCTCCGACGAGGAAGTCCTTCCGCGGGAAGAGCAGTCGAGTCTCTACTTCGTCCGCTATCCGATCGAGGGAGAGCCAGGCTCCTTTCTTACCGTCGCCACCACGCGTCCGGAGACCATTCCCGGAGACACGGGCCTTGCGGTGCATCCCGAAGACGACCGGTATCGAAAATGGATCGGCCGGCGGGCCATCCGGCCATTCCCCCGGGGCCCGATTCCGATCCTGACGGATCCGGCGGTCGATCCCGCCTTCGGCACCGGCGTCCTCAAGATCACTCCGGCTCACGACAAGCTCGACTTCGAAATCGGGCAGCGGCACGACTTGCCCATCGTCGACATCCTGCACCCGGACGGCCGGATCCACTGCCCCGCCGTTCCTGCGCTCGACGGCCTCGACCGCTTCGAGGCACGGAAAAAGGCGGCTTCCCTCCTCGAGGAAGAAGGGCTGCTCGCTAAAGTCGAGCCTTACCTCCATACGGTGGGGGTGAGCGAGCGCGCAAACGTGCCGATCGAGCCACGCCTTTCCGAGCAATGGTTCCTCCGTTACCCAAAAGTCGAGGAAGCGCTCCGCGTCGTTCGGGAAGGCCGGGTCCGGTTCTTCCCCGAACATTGGGAAAAAGTCTACGAACATTGGATCGAGAACATTCAGGACTGGTGCATCTCCCGCCAGGTCTGGTGGGGACACCGCATCCCTGTCTGGTGGAGAGAGGGCTCGCATCGCTGCCAGATGGAATCACCCGGTCCCGACTGGGTTCAGGATCCCGACACGCTCGATACTTGGTTCTCTTCCTGGCTCTGGGCGTTCGAAACGATGGACCCTGCTACCCGGCAAAAGTTCTATCCCACCTCGGTCCTGGTGACCGGTCCCGACATCATCTTCCTTTGGGTGGCTCGCATGATCATTGCGGGCTTGGAGTTTCGGCCCGGCCACGGCCCGAGCGCAGAGGAGAACATCCCCTTTCGCGCCGTCTACTTCACGGGGCTGATCCGTGATCGATTGGGCAGAAAGATGTCCAAGTCCTTGGGCAATTCCCCGGACCCCTTGGCGCTGATCGAGAAATATGGAGCGGACGGGCTCCGTTTCGGACTTTTGCGAATCGCCCCTCAGGGCCAGGACATTCGCTTCGACGAGAAGCAGATCGAAGAGGGCCGAAACTTTTGCAACAAGCTCTGGAATGCCTGCCGCTTCCGAGTCCGCTTCGGCCGGCTTTCTGCGAACGCGCGCCCCTGGGAGAATCCTCTTTCCCCGTTTGCCGTGGAGATGCTCTCCAGTTTGAGCCAAACCGGCAGCCGGCTTGAGACGGCTTTCGCCGCGTACGAATTCAGCGAGGCCGCCGGACTGCTTTACAGTTTTGTCTGGAACGACTTTTGCGCCTGCTTCCTCGAGGCGGCCAAGGTGGATCTTGCCCAAGAAGGGAGCCCAACCGCCTTGGGGACTCTCGCTTCCTTCGATTACGCCCTCTCCTGGATCCTTCGACTGCTCCACCCTTTTTGCCCCTTCGTGACCGAAGAACTCTGGAGTCACCTCGAGCTCGGCCCTTCGACCATCCAGTTTGCGGGCTGGTTCACCGCCGCAGAAGCGCGGAAGCTCGACGAGCGGCTGGGTGAACGGAAAGAGACCGCTCTCCAAGCGCGGGCGATCTATCAGGCGGCCGAGCGCGGCCGTCATCTCCGTTCCACCTATGGCATCCCTTCCAATCGGAAGGTGCCCTTTCTCCTCCGAGCCGAAGAACCCCTGGCGAAGGCCGAGAGGAACGTGCTTTGCGCGCTGGCGAACGCAAGCGAAATCACCGATGTCGATGGTCCGCCACCCAAGGCTCCCATGGTCCTGACCGTCCTGGGAGAGCTCTACTTGCCTTTGGAGGGACTTCTCGATCTCGAGGTCGAGCGGAAGCGGCTGACGAGCGAAAAGGAGAAGATCTCCCGCAACTGGAAAGCGATCCAAGAACGGTTGGAGAATCCGGCGGTCTCCGCTCGGGTTCCTGCGGAAAAGCTCGAAGCCTGGAAAGAGCAGGCGGTGCAACTCGAAACGGCGATCCACCGCCTCGAAGCTCAGTTGAGCGAACTCTCGGAATAGGCGAGGCGGCTCGCCCGCTGATGTCCGGTTTACGAGGCTGCGGAAGAGGCTGCAGGCTTTTCCGCCGGCTTGACCGGCTCGCCGTTACCGACACCGAAAACCTTCGCACGAGCAGCCGCCTCGATGCGGGCTGCGAGTTCCCGATTGGTCTTGATCGCCTGGACGGCCGCTTCCCTTCCCTGACCGATCTGCGTCCCCTCGAAGTAGATCCAGGCGCCACGCTTGTCCAAGATCCTCTGGTCGATGCCAAGGTCGATGAGTGATCCCTCTCGGGAGATCCCCTCGTTATACAGGATGTCGAACTCGCACTCGGTAAAGGGAGGAGCGATCTTGTTCTTCACTACCTTCATCTTCGTCCGGTTTCCGTAGACCGTTCCATCGCCGCTCTTCAGCTGTCCGATCCGACGCACGTCGACACGAAGCGAAGCGTAGAATTTGAGAGCCCTTCCGCCCGGAGTGGTCTCGGGATTCCCGAACATAACCCCGATCTTCTCTCGGAGCTGATTGGTGAAGATACAGATCGTCTTTGCCTTGCTGATCAGGGCGGTCAACTTCCGCAAAGCGCTGCTCATCAATCGCGCCTGTGCACCGACGGTAACGTCTCCGATCTGCCCCTCCAGCTCGGCTCGCGTAGCAAGGGCGGCCACCGAGTCGACCACGATGACATCCACCGCATTGGAGCGGATCAAGGTCTCCGCGATGGTGAGTGCTTCTTCTCCGCAGTCAGGCTGAGAGATCAACAGTTCGGACATGTTGACGCCCAGGCGCTGCGCATACTGGGGATCGAGCGCATGCTCCACGTCGATGATGACCCCGACTCCGCCCAGCTTCTGCGCCTGAGCCACGATGGTGAGAGCGAGGGTCGTCTTTCCCGACGACTCCGGACCGAAAATTTCGACGACGCGACCTCTCGGGAAGCCCCCTGCCCCGAGCGCCCGATCGATCACCAAGCATCCGGTAGGAATGACTTCGATCTGCAGACGGGCCCGATCATCGCCCAGACGCAGAATGGCCCCCTCGCCATATTCCTTCGAGATCGTCTGGAGCGCCAGATCGAGATTCTTATCCTGTCGCCGCGCCTTCGCATCCATCTTTTCGGATTCCACAAAACACCTTCTTCCCGCAGTCAGTCCCTTGCCAAGAGGGAATGTTCCGCACACAACTCCGGAAAATCTAAAAGCCTCGATCCGCCTCGAGGAAGCCTTCGAGATGGCGTAGCCGGGTTGGATGGCGCATCTTCCGAAGCGCCTTTGCCTCGATCTGGCGGATCCGCTCCCGCGTGACGCGAAACTGACGGCCGACCTCCTCGAGGGTCCGAGGATATCCGTCGAGCAGCCCGAATCGCTGCTCGATCACCGTTCGCTCCCGCTCGGTCAGCGTATGAAGAACGTCTCGGATCTTTTCCTTCAATAAGGAATAGGCGGTCATTTCGGAGGGGTTTTCCGCCGATTTATCCTCGATAAAGTCTCCAAACGTGGTGTCATCGCTCTCCCCGACTTGGCTTTGGAGAGAGATCGGCTGCTGCGCCATCTTGAGAATCGCCCGGATGCGATCGACGCTCAGCTGGATCTCGTCGGCAATCTCTTCCGGATTCGGCTCGCGGCCCAGCTCTTGAATCAACTGCTTCTGCACCCGCATGAGCTTGTTGATCGTCTCGATCATGTGCACCGGGATCCGGATGGTGCGGGCTTGATCGGCGATGCTCCGCGTAATCGCCTGACGAATCCACCAGGTTGCGTAGGTCGAAAACTTGTAGCCGCGTCGGTATTCGAACTTCTCCACGGCCTTCATCAGGCCCATGTTCCCTTCCTGAATGAGATCGAGGAAGGAGAGGCCGCGATTGGTATATTTTTTCGCGATCGAGATCACCAGACGCAGGTTGGCCTCGACCATCTCGGTCTTCGCCCGCATGGCTTGATGCAGGCACTTCTTGAGCTCGTTATGTCTTTTCTTAAACTCCTCCACACCGGCGTGGGCCTGCTTCTGAAACTCATGCAGCTGCTCCTCTACCGCCACGAGCGCCTCGGACGTCCTGCTCCCGCGCCCCTGAGCACGGAGCCGCTTCCTCTCGCTCTCCCACCGGCATACTTCCTGAAAGCGCTCCTCGCTGACTTGCACTAGGTCTTCGACGACCTTCTGCTTGAAGTAGAAGCGACGGAAAATCTTTTCCAGAGCCAGATGCTGCTTCTCGAGCTCCTTGACCAACTTCGGCCTCTCCTTGGCGCCATCCGGCAATGCGCTCAACCGGGCGTAAAGTGCATCGGTCTCCTCGATCTTCTCCTCGAGCTTGCTCATGATCGTGGGCAAGACCTTCATGTAGGCCTCGCGGCCTTCGATATGCTTGTCTTGGATGAGCCGGTCGAATCGTTCCCTTCCCTGCTCGAGCTTCCGGGCCAGATGCAGATATTCCCGAGCGATAAACCCGAAGCTGTGGAGGCACTTTTGCACCATGAGCTCGGCGGTCTCGATTCGCTTGGAAATCTCCACCTCTTCTTCCCTGGTCAAAAGGGGTACCTGCCCCATCTGCCGAAGGTACATCCGCACCGGGTCGTCGAGGATGTCGAGCTTGGTCTCCTTTTCTTCGTGAACTACCGCCGTGTCGGCCGGAGCAGTACTCTTCTGGCGGTCGACTTCCGAACTCCGGATGACGTTAATCTCGAGGCTCCGCAAAAACGCGATGACGGCCTCGAGATCGACGTCGGGTTGAGGCACGCAATCGGGCAACGCCTCGTTGATGTCGTCGAAGGTGAGATAACCCTGCTCCTTGGCGAGCTTCACGAGGGTCCGCAGCTTTTCTTGCCGTAGAGGCTCGTCGGACCAGATCTCCGCGAGCTTCTTGGCCAACTGCGGCCCCTCGGTGACGAGAGCGGCCGGAGAGACGGAGACGGGCTCGGCGTGCCGACCGTTTTCCTCGGAGGCGTGAACCTTGCTCAGCGTGGAAACGGCAGAAGAGGACTCAGTGAGATGACGAGCGGGAGAGGAAGAGGATGGAGTACGCGATGGGGTGGTTTTTTTAGTTCTTGGATTGCGCGGCATGGTCATGCTCGACTCGTTGCGGGGTTTCGACAACTACAAAAAGGCCAAGGAAAGACAAAGTGAAGAAGGTTAATCGAGACTCTTCCGCAAGTCAACGAGTTCCCTCAGCGCGGCTTGCGCCTCCAGGGTTACTCCTCCGGCACGGACCCGCTCCTCGAGAAGGCGCATACGCTTCTGCTTCCAGAAAACTTCGAGACGGCGGCAGAGCGTTACCCACCGCTCTTCCGGAACAATCGAAAGATCGACGGGGGGAGGACGAAGCAACAGCCCGGTAACATAACCTCGTTCTTCTTCGGAAAGGATCGGAAAGAGAGTCTCCGGATCCGAACCCGACACCAGAATCTTCCGCACCAGCCCTCCCTCCTCGCTCTCCTCCAACCACCGGAGATCGAGTTCCGCACGCGCTCTCTCCAAGATCGCCGGCACTTCGCAGAGCAGCCAGATGAGTTCCGTCAGAACCGCATTCCGCTGCACGGGCGGAGCGCTTGACGGCATCCCGTGTTCCTTGCCTGTCGTTCCTGTTCTCCGAATCGCCTCCTCTAGCGAGCTGCGCGAAACACCCAGGCGAACCGCCACATCCAGGACGACGGCCTCCCGACCGATCGGATCGGGGATCTTGGCGAGCCAGACGGCCATCGATTGGACCGCTTGGCTTCGTCCTCTGGGATGAGTCAGGTCGTTTTGGCGAGCGGCCTGATCCAGAAGGTGGGAAAGATAAGCGGGCGCCCGCTGCAAGGTCTCCCGAAAGCTCGCGATTGCCGCCTCGCCCCCTCGAAGGAAGCTGTCCGGATCTTCCCCAGCCGGAAGCGAAGCAACACGGACATCGAGTCCCGCTTCCGTCAGAATGGCTAATCCCCGTACCGCAGCGCTCTCCCCGGCCCGATCGGCGTCAAAACAGACGATCACCTCCTCGGCAAACCTGCGCAAAAGCCGCGCGTGGTGCTCCGTGAGCGCCGTCCCCTGCACGGCAACGACGTTACCGAAGCCGGCGGCATGGCAGCGGATCAGATCCATCGGCCCTTCGCAGAGAATCCCTCTCCCCTCCTGGGCGATCGCCCGCTTGGCTCGATCCATTCCCAAGAGAATCCTTCCTTTCGAAAAAATCGGGGTCTCGGGAGAATTGAGATACTTGGGAGCCGCTTCTTCGGATCCCACGCTCCGGCCGCTGAAGCCGACAATCCTCCCCGCCTCATCGGCGATCGGGATGATCAGCCGGTCGCGAAACCGGTCGTAGGGCCGAGCCTTTTCTCCGAGAACCACAAGTCCGGCCTCCACCAGAAACTCTACGGAATAGCCGTGCGCGGCACCCCATCGGAGAACGCCATCCCATCGATTCGGGGCATATCCCATTCCGAATGTCTCCGCGATCTCTCTCGCGATGGCACGGGACTCCAGATAGCGGCGGCAGAGCTCTCCTTCCGGCGCCTTCCACAAGAGCTCGCGCCACCAGTCCGCGACGGCTTGGTGGAGGGAGAAGAGACGCTCGCGCGCCGAGGGCGCACCCGCCTCCTTCCGAAAGCTCGCGGGCATCTCCATGCGGGCCCGCTCGGCCAACAGGCGCAGGGCTCCCAGGAAGTCGAGCCGTTCGTATTGCATCACGAAGTCGAACACGCTTCCCCCGTAGCCGCTACTGAAACACTTGAATACCTGCTTCTGAGGATCGACAAAGAAAGAAGGCGTCCGCTCCGAATTGAATGGAGAGAGAGCCTTGTATTTGGAGCCCGCTCGCTTTAGAGGAACATAATTGCCGATGACCTCCACAATGTCGCTCGCGGCACGGATCGCTTCCACGAACTCTCGGAACGCCGGCGTCCCCATTCCGCTGGAATAAATCCACTATCGTGGTGAAACGCAAGGCATACCCGAAACCCATGGGGCAACTCTTCCGCTTACTTCCCCTGCTGCTGCTTTTTGCGGCTCCGCCCGAGGCGCCCGCCGCCGGCTCGCCCGTCGTCATCGTCGAGAGGCCAGGCGTCGTCCACAATTTCACGGTCGATGCCGCATCCGTTCGGACCATGTTTCGTGACGCCCTCCTCGAATACACGAAACAGACATCGGTGAAGAGCGCTTGGACCAAAGGGATCGGCATCACGCCCCGCGACGTCGTGGGGATTAAGATTTCCGCATCCGGCGGTCCCGTGATGTCGAGCCGCAAGTCTCTCGTCGCGGCCATCGCGGAAAGCCTGGCAGAGGCGGGAGTTCCCGCGTACCAGATCGTCGTCTGGGATAAATTGGAAGACGACCTGCGGGAAGCCGAATATTTTCCTCGTCCCGAGGGAGCGCCCTACCACGTCCGCTCCGTGATCCCGGAAACAGGTTTCGATGAGCATGTCTTCTATGTAAACGAAGTCTTGGGTCGCCTGATCTGGGGGGATCTCGCCTTTCAGGGAATCAAACCCGGCCGCGGCCAGGGCCAACGAGCGCAAAAACGCGGCGAGAAGCAGAGCGTCGCGCAGATGTATGGCCAAGGGGTGTCGGCGGGAAGCCTGGAGAACCAGGTCAGCAACAAGTCCTACTACGCTCGGCTGCTGACTCAGATCTGCACCAAGATCATCAATGTGCCGGTCTGTACCGACAATAGCGGCGTCGGCTTCAACGGAAGCCTCGCGTCCCTCGCCTTCGGGATGGTCGACAACACCCGCCGCTTCGAGGGAGAGGGGGGCAATTGGGGTGATCCCGCCATAGCGGAGATCTTGGATCGGCCCTTCGTGCGCAGCAAGGTCGTCCTCCACGTCATGGATGCACTCATTGCCCAATATGCCGGGGGGCCCGACTTTTCCCCGGAATATACCTATCCTCTCGGAGCGATCTACCTAAGCAGAGATCCGGTCGCCATCGACTCCCTTCTCGCGAGCCGCGTTGACCGTTGGCGTATCGGCGCGCACATTCCTTCTTTTCAGCCCATGATTCATTACATCGAGACCGCCGTCGAATATGGCCTGGGCACCGCCGATCCTAAGAACCTCTTGCTGATCCCTCTCCCGTGAACGCCTCCTCTTCCGATCCCGTCATCGACCGGCTCAACGCCATTCTGGCCCGGCTCCGGGCTCCCGACGGCTGTCCTTGGGACCGGGAGCAGACCCACCAGACCATCAAAGGCCAGCTCCTGGAAGAATGCTACGAAGTCCTGGAAGCAATCGACCGGAACTCGACGCAAGACCTCAAGGAAGAGCTCGGCGATCTCCTGCTCCATGTGCTCTTTCATTCCCAGATCGCGCGAGAGCAGGGGAACTTCTCCTTCACGGAGGTAGCCGAAGGCCTCTCCGAAAAGCTGATTCGGCGCCATCCCCATGTCTTCGGGGAAGCGAGCGCCAAGAACGCGGAGGAAGTTACCGTCCACTGGGAGCGAAGCAAGCGGGAAGAAAAACCCGAGCGGAAAAGCCTTTTCGATGGGATTCCTCGAGAGCTTCCCGCCCTCCTTCGCGCCCAGAAGTACCAGAGCAAGGCGGCAAAGCTCGGCCTCGACTGGAAGAGCTGGGATGGACCCAAGGCAAAGATCGCCGAGGAACTCGTCGAGGTGAAGGAAGCGGTGGCACAAGGAGATCCGAAGCGAATCGAAGAGGAGATGGGCGATCTCCTCTTCGCCGTCGTCAATTTGGCCCGCCATCTGCGCATCAACGCCGAGTGTGCCCTGAGCGGGGCCGCCGCGCGCTTCCGCTCCCGCGTGCAGTTCATCGAGGAGGAACTGCGCACCCGCCCGCCCGGAAATCCTCCGGAGCTTGCCGAATTGGAACTTCTCTGGGAACGGAGCAAGGCGCTCGCCCAAGAACGCGGAACCCCTCCCGATGTCTCTTGACATCTTTCCCCCGCTCCCTCCCATTTTCATCTGTAGATGATTCATGCCGTTCACGACCCAGCCAACATCCACAGGCGCGCGATTGCTCTTGGTCGGCTGCTGGGATGGAGGCGGGCCATCCTTCTCCGGATCCGGAACGACCCCGTGGAGGTGCTCTGCTCCCCGGAGCGGGGCGACCGGAAGAGAAAGCCCCATGTCTTCCTTTCGGCGGGGATCCATGGAGACGAGCCGGCTGGAGTCGAAGCCCTGCTCTCCTACTTCGAGCAAAAGCCGCACTGGACCGCCGAATTCACCTTTACCCTCGTTCCGCTGCTCAACCCTTGGGGGCTACGCCATAACTCGCGTCTCAATGAGGATGGCCTCGACCTCAATCGTTCCTTTCAACAGAGCGACCTGCCGCTGATCCGGGAACTCTGCACCCTCTACGACCGCCGAGGTCCGTTCGACCTAGCCCTCCTCCTTCACGAGGACTACGATGCCTGCGGCATCTACCTCTACGAGACAGGCCCAAGCGGCGAAGTCGGTTTCGGGGAGGAGATTCTCTCCCGGGTGAGCTCCTGGTGTCCGGTTGATCCCCGGGACCGGATCGAAGGGCGCAAGCATCGCAACGGAATCCTCGTCCGGCCCCTGCGAAAAAAGTGGTTCGAGAAGATTGGATTGCCCGAAGCCGCCCATCTCCACTTCCACGGCTGTCGGCGGGTGTTCACGATCGAAACCCCCTCCGAGTTCGATGTCGGCTTGCGCGTAAAAGCGCACATGGAGGCAATCGATGCCGCGCTCGGCTTACTCGCCGCCAACCGGCCGTCCGCCGATGTTCGCGCAGGCGCTCTCGCCTCCCGCCGAGCCAAGGCTGCTATTTCCGCGCGCGCCCTTCTTCCTTCCACCGCTCCTGTGCAGAATGGGGAAAATCGATCGGATCAATCTCGTAGCGTTTGACGAGGCTCTCGAAGAGAGAGAGCAGCCGCTCGTGGATCCGTTCGGTAAAGCTGCCGCGCCCTTCTCCGGGAGCCAAGGTGAGGAGTTCCCCGAACGAAACGAAGACTCGCGGCGGCCGCCGCCAGGAACGGAGTTGATAGAGCCGGTCGGAGCCTACGACCACGGCAGGCAAAACGGGAGCGTTTGCCATCCGCGCCAGTGCCGCAGCGCTCGGGTTGAGCCGGGCTCCGAGCAAGATCGAAGCCTTTCCATGGCGAATGCCCCGTTCGGGGAAGAGACCGACGATCCTTCCCTGTTTGAGCCGCCCGACGGCTGTCTTCGCGGCCCGCGGATCCTGCCGGTTCCGATCGACGGGGATCACATTGAGCGCCCCCAGGATCTGCGAGAGAACCAGGTCGTTGAAGAGCTTTCCATCCGCCACATAGTCGATCGGGCGCGGAGATTCCATCCCCAGGAGGATCGGATCGAAATGGCTGATGTGGTTGCAGACCAAAAGACAGCCGCCGCTCTTGGGGATCCGCTCCAACCCTTCGATCGAGATTCGCGCACTTCTGCGGAGGACTCGGTGGCAGATGGCCCCACTGATGGCGAAAAAGCGGTCGCGCCCGCTTTGCCCCAAAGCCCCGTTGCCGTTGCTCCGTCTCTGGTTCTTGCCCGGCGCACCATTTCCCCCGACGTAGCTCTCGGAAAAAGGACTCTCCTCCTCCGGATCGTGTAATTCCCTCTGTTCAGCTCCCATTTTCGGAGCCAAAACTTTGCCTTGTCATTGCGGCCCGGAACAAGCAAATCCTTTGTCGGGAAGAGCACCGTTCAAGGCCCTCATGCAAACGAAAATGTCGAGCTCCGCAACCAAGCCAGCCTTTCTTTTCCTCTGTACCGGCAATTCGGCCCGGAGCGTTCTCGCGGAATTTCTCTTTCGCTCCCTCGCCGGAGACCGCTTCCGAGTCGAAAGCGCCGGCTCCCACCCAACGGGCCGAGTCAACCCCCATGCCCTTTCCGTGCTCCAAAACACTTACGGCATCGATGCCTCCGCCGCGCGGAGCAAGCGGATCGACGAGCTTCCCCATGAACCCTTCGCCGCCGTAGTGACCCTTTGCGACAGCGCGGCGGCCCACTGCCCCGTCTGGCCCTACCCGGCCGCCCGTGCCCACTGGCCGTTTCCCGATCCAGCAGCCGTCGAAGGTACGGCCGAGGAGAAGGAAAAGGCGTTTCGGGACGTCGCGCAAGCGCTTGAGGAGCGTTTTCGCCGCCTGCTTGCCCTCCCGCTCGAAAACTTTTTCGATCGACTTCGGCTCGAGCAGGAGCTCCACAGATTAGCTTCCTAGCCCGCCTATCCCACCAGCTCTCTTAGGCGGTCGGGGCCGACAGGCTCGTACGCCAAGAGCGGAACCAGAGCGAAGCGCTTCGCATGATCGGCGGCCACAGCCTCGATCTCGCGCCATTCGTTGCGCGCCCGCCGCTGCAACAAGGCAGACCGCGGATTCGATGCCGCCATGCTGCCATTCACGACCCAAGCCCAGGGCTCGATTCCCGCACGGCGAAGGTCGGCCTGCAGGCCGGCGGCCTCCAAGACCGGGGTAGTTTCCGCCAGCGTGACAATCAGCACCTTGGTCTCCTTCGTGTCTTGGAGCCGCATCATCGGAGTCGCGTCGCGTACGCCTCTCTTGTCCATCTGCCGCGAAACCTCGCGATGATAGGCCCCGGCGGCATCGAGCAAAAGAAGGGTGTGGCCGGTCGGCGCGGTGTCCAGGATCACGAACTTGGTCTCCGCCTCCCGGAGGATGCGGGAGAAGGCGTGAAAGACGGCGATCTCCTCCGTGCAAGGTGAGCGTAAGTCCTCTTCCAGCAGGGCTCTTCCGGCGGCATCGAGATGGGCGCCTCTGGTTTCCAACACATGGCGGCGATAGCGCGCAGTCTCTTCTTGGGGATCGATCCGGCTCACCGTCAGGCGGGCGAGAGAGCCTTCGAGCGTCTCTGCCAGATGGGCTGCCGGATCGGAGGTGGTCAAGTGCACCGGCAAGCCCCGGTCCGCCAACGTGACGGCCAATGCGGCCGCAAGCGTGGTCTTGCCGACTCCGCCCTTGCCCATCAACAGCACCAGACCTCGCCCCTGCGAGGCAATTTCGTCCGCCAGCGAGGAGAGCGCGGAACCGCTCCGGGGGAGCGCGGAGGAGGCCTCCGGCGGCTCCTGCCTGCCTCCATCGTCACGCAGCAGTCGGCGCAAGGCATCGAGTCCTACGAGGTTGAACGGCTTAAGCGGAATGTCGTCACGGGGCAGCCTCCGGAGCGCGGCCGGAAGGGCCTGAAGAGCGTCCTGCTCCCGCCGCCAAATGGACGAGGCGAGCGGATCCCCCTCCGCTTCGTCCGAGGGAAAGACGCCGTTGAGGACGAGGACCTGTTGCGACAAGCCGATCGCCGCCAGCTCTTCGTGAGTGCGAGCGACCTCTCGCAGCGCGGCCGCTTGCGCGCGAGCGACCAGGATCAGGCGGGTACGAGCGGGATCGGCCAACGCATCGACCGCGGCCTTGTACTGGGAGCGCTGTTTCTCCAGCCCCGCCACCGGGCCCAGGCAGGAAACGTCACCCTTCCCCGCCTCGAGAAATCCGCTCCATGCGCCGGGCAGCTGCAGCAAGCGAATCGTGTGTCCTGTAGGGGCGGTGTCGAAGACGATATGATCGAAACCTGCCGTCAACGAGGAATCGAGCAGCAGCTCGGTAAATTCGTCGAAGGCGGCGATCTCCGTCGTGCAGGCTCCGGAAAGCTGCTCCTCGATTCCATGGACGACCGCTTCCGGCAGGCGACCGCGGACGGGGCCGACGATCCGATCCCGGTAGGCTTGGGCCGCCGCCTGCGGGTCGATTTCGAGGGCGGACAGGTTGGGCACGTCGGGAAGGGCCGCAATTCGATGACCGATCGGGAATCCGAAGACCTGCCCCACATTCGAAGCCGGGTCGGTGCTGACCAGCAGCACCCGCTTGCCTTTGCTTGCGAGATGCACCGCCGCGGCGCAGGCAAGGGACGTCTTGCCGACCCCACCCTTTCCTGTAAAAAAAAGGAAGCGCGGCGGCCGATCCAGGAAGTGCATCCGGGCTCCGTTCCTTAGCAGCAGCAGTTGCCGGAACAGCAATCTCCGTCGGACTCGGCCCCCTCTTGCTCCAGGCCCGCCCAGCGGGCGAGTTCGGCTCGGCGGGGATACCGTCCGGCCAACGCCACTTCGCCTCCCACCAGGACCAGGGGAAGAGCCTCCTGGCCGGAGCGCTCGAGGAAAGCCTTCACGATGGCGTTCTCGGCAAAGGCGAGAGGTTGTTGCGCAAGGTTCCACCGCCGAATCGTCGTGCCCGTCTGCTTCGCCCACTCCACGTCGGCGGCGAAATCGACGAGCTCCTGGTCAACTTCGGTCCCGCAAACGCCCGTGCTGCAACAGAGAGGTGGTTCAAAAATCTCGATCGTTGTCATCTTTCTTCCTTTCTTTCTCTATTTTTCCAAGAATCGTCAGACTCGATTCCCCGCGGAATCGATTCCGTGTCGAAGAAATCCAATCCGGTTGCTTCGTACCAGCCCTTAGTGCCTACACAGAGGTGGCAGACCGAAAGCATGACCGGCACCTCGACCAGGACCCCGACCACTGTCGCTAGCGCTGCCGGGGAAGTCGGACCAAAGAGCGTGATCGCGACCGCCACGGCAAGCTCGAAGAAGTTGCTCGCCCCGATCAGAGCTCCGGGAGAGGCGACAGGGTGCGGGACGCGAAACCAGCGCATGAGCAGGTAGGTGAGCCCCGAGTTAGCATAAACCTGGATCAAGATTGGAATTGCCAAAAGGCCCACGGCAACCCAGTTCGTGAGCAAGTTCTCCGCCTGGAAGGCAAAAATCATCACCAGAGTCGCCAAGAGGGCAATGGTCGTTACCGGCTTGAAGAGCGGAAGGAACGTACTCTCGAACCAAGCGGAGCCCCTCAGCCGAATGACGAGACTGCGGCTGATCCAGCCCGCAGCCAGCGGAATCACGATAAAGGCCACGACGGAGGTGAGCATCACCTCTTTGGGAACCACGATCCCGCTCACCCCGACGAGCAACATGACGATCGGGGCGAAGGCGAAGGTCATGATCAGATCGTTGATCGCCACCTGCGCCAAAGTGTAGGCCGCATCCCCTTCGACCAGGTAGCTCCAGACGAAGACCATCGCCGTACAAGGAGCCGCCGCCAGGATGATCAGGCCCGCCAGATAGTTATGGGCCGTGGCCGGGTCGATCCAGTGGAGAGTCGAGGAAAAGAGCCCCACGACGAAGAGGGATCCGAAAAGAGCCATGCTAAACGGCTTGACAAGCCAATTGACGAACAGCGTCACGGCAAGCCCCTTCGGCCGACGGGCGACGCCGCGCAGACCGCCGAAGTCGATCTTGAGCATCATCGGAAAGATCATCAGCCAGATGAGCACCGCGATCGGAATATTGACATGGCTCTTCCCCCACTCCATGCCGCTCAAGAGGTGGGTCATGCCGGGAAAGAGCTTTCCGAGTCCCACGCCGAGGAACATGCAAGCCGCCACCCACAGGGAGAGATATCGCTCGAAGAAAGCGAGACGTCTGCTTGACCTTGCTTTCATAATCGTTTATAGAGCAACAGGAAGCCAATACCGCTTTTTGTCACGCTTTTACAATACTAGAACTATGAGAGCTCGTCAAGCGGTCGGGGTGCTCGGAGCCCTCGGGCAGGAGACCCGGCTCGATGTCTTCCGGCTGCTGATTCAGGCGGGCCCCGCCGGGATACCGGCCGGAGAGATCGCCGCGCGGCTCAAAATCCCGCTCGCCACGCTCTCCTTTCACCTCCAGCACTTGAAGCATGCGCGGCTTGCGCGCTCGAAAAAGCGGGGCAAGCTCGTGATCTATTCCGCCAATTTCAGGACCATCGACCAGTTGATCGGCTATCTCCTCCACGATTGCTGCGGCCGACCGCGTACCGACCTGGAAATCTGCGGCCAAGCGGCGGACGAATCGAAACCCGGGACAAAGTCGGTTTCCGAAAGGGCCGACTCGTGACCGACACGGCCTGTCGTTAGCAGAAGAACGCTTGGGAGACGGGCAAGCTAGACAAAGGAAGCCGGGCAGGCCAGAGCTTCGGGAAGCCGCTCGAGGTACTCGTTTCGCGTGATGTCGACTGCACCCATTTGGCGGGTAGTCGGCGTGGCCACCTGTGTGTCGAAGAGCAGGAAACCGCGCTCGATCAGACGATCCATCGTGAAGACCAGCGCTGCTTTCGAGGCGTCGGGAACGAGATGAAACATCGATTCGCCGGCAAAAAAGCCTCCGATCGCGACTCCATAGAGTCCCCCGACAAGCTCGCCGTCCCGCCATACCTCGACGCTATGCGCGTAGCCATGCCGATAGAGTTCGCAATACGCCTTGATGAATCGGGGGCTGATCCACGTATGCTCGCGGCCGACCGAGGGTCGGGCGCAGCCGCGAATCACTTCCGGGAAAGCCCGATTGACCGTATACGCAAACTTCCCCTGCCGAAGCTTCTGCGAGAGCCGCCTAGGGACGTGGAAACGATCCATCTCGAAAATCGCGCGGGGGTCCGGCGACCACCAAGTCAATGGCCGATCCGTCCATGGAAAAATGCCCGACCGGTATCCGGCAAGCAGACGGTTCACGGAAAGGTCTCCCCCTACGGCCACCAAGCCATCCGGATCGGCGCGGGAGACGTCGGGAAAATGGACGCGAAACAGATTCAAGATAATCGCAGCCACGGCGCTCTTTTTAAAAAAAGTTGGTTTTACAAAACAACTCTTAATTTCATCACTTCGCAAGCTCACTCTCGGCCAGGAGAGAGAGGCGCAGGGCGTTGAGCGCTGCCTGAGAGGCGAGCCGCTTCACCATGCTCCGATCCCCCGGAAAGGTTTTCCGGAACGAGGTGACCCTTCCCTTGGCCGCCAACCCGAACCAGACCAAGCCGACCGGCTTTTCGGGAGTGCCTCCTGAAGGTCCGGCGACCCCGGTCACTGCAATGGCAAGGTCGGCCGCGCTCCGCCGCACGGCCCCGCTCGCCATCGCCTCCGCCACCTCGGCGCTCACCGCCCCGTGGGCCGTGAGCAGCTCCGGAGCCACGCCCAGTTCCTCTACTTTTGCCTCGTTCGCATAAACGATCCAGCCGAAAGTGAAGGCGGCGGAGCTTCCCGGCACATCGGTCAGCCGATGGCTGACGAGCCCGCCCGTGCACGATTCCGCCGTGGCGATGGTTTTTCCCAGCCGGGACGCCAACTCGACGACGGCTGCCTCCAAGGTGGCCTCGTTTTCTCCGAAGAGGGCCGTGCCCAGACGTGCCTTCACCAGAGCCTCCGCCCGCTCCAGGAGGGAGGGCTCCGCGCTTCCGACGCGCATCTCCACCTCTCCCAGCCGGTCGCAATAACCGATCTCCTTGATGCCCAAGCCGCGAAGTTCTTCCTCCAACTGCTTCTGCACTTCCCATTCCGTCAAGCCGACGATCCACCAGGAACGCCAGAGAAACTTTTGTCCCTCAGCTCGGGCGCGAAGCCAGGGGACGACCGCTGCGCGCCACATCGGAACGAACTCCCGAGGAGGTCCGGGAAGTAGGAACATCGCCAGCCTGCCCTTCTGGATAAACAGACCCGGTGCGGTTCCGACCGAATTCCACAAGACCTGGGCCCCTTTCGGCACCATCGCCTGCCGTCGGATCCCATCCGGGACCGCTCGGATGCCCTTGGCAGCGCAAAAGGAGCTGATCCGTAAAAATACGTCTTCCCGAAATTCCAGCCCCCGGCCGATCGCCTCGGCGGCGGCCTCCCGGGTATTGTCATCGGAGGTGGGGCCAAGGCCGCCGGTGACGACCACCAGATCCGAGCGGAACAACGCTTCTTCCAGGATGCGTCGGACGACGACCCCATCGGGGACAATCGTCTGCCGCTCCAGTCGCATTCCCAAAGTCCGAAGCTCTCTCCCGACCAGAGCAAGGTGCGCCTCCGTTACCTCGCCCAGTAGAAGCTCGGTCCCGGTGCTTACCAGTTCCACGGTCATCCGCCACTCTCCGCCATCCTCGATCGGGAGCGATCAGGGCTTCTTCCTCTCGCCCTTTGCCGGCGGCGTAGAAAATGGTTGCCCTCCAAGAAGAGAGACCTTGATGCAGGTCTTCTCTCCCAAGGCGCCGCAGCAATTCTTGAACTTCTTGGTGGGATCGAGCGGACAGGGATCGTTTCGCCCCATCTTGGGGCCGGTTCGGCTGATCGGCATGATCGAGTGGTCGTGGGATCCACGCTCCGCCTCCTCTCCTGCGAGCTTCGTTTCGGGAGCGACCGCCGCATCGCCATTCGAAAGCTCGGGCCGAACCAGTTGCTGCGGCAGGGAAGAAAGGAAGCGCTCGAAGGCGAGAACGCTCGACGCCGACCGGAAGAGGTTTTGGACAATCTCCCGCTTGATCCTTCCCATCAGGTCCTGAAAGAGAGCATAGGCTTCCTGCTTGTATTCGATGAGCGGATCTTTCTGGCCGTACGCGCGCAGCCCGATCCCGCCGCGCAACCCGTCCATCGCATAGAGATGCTCCTGCCAGAGACGGTCGATCGCGGAGAGCGCCGTAATCCGCTCCAGTTCTTGGAGAGAGGCCGGCTCTTCGTACTTCACCTTTAATTCGTAGGCCTGCCGCACGCGCGAGAGGATCTTTTCGGCGGCGGCCTCAGGCTCGCCGTCGCCCAAATCCTCCTTATGCATCCCCACCGGGAAGTTCGTATTCACCCAACCGAGCAGCCCCTCGATCTCGCCCTCCCCACCTTGGAGCCGGGCCTGCGCTTCCTCCCGCACGACTTCGTCGAGAACGTCGAAGAGTTCCTTTCGCGGATCCTCGGCCTCCAGGATCTGATCGCGGAAGGTGTAGATCACCTCGCGCTGCAGGTTCATTACATCGTCGTACTGCAGGGTGTGCTTGCGAATGCCGTAGTTGCGCTGCTCGACCCGCTTTTGAGCGGTTGCGACCGCCTTCGTGAGCCAGGGATGCTCGAGCTCTTCGTCCTCCTTCATCCCCAAGCGAGTCAGCAAGCCCGCAATCCGACGCGAATCGCCGAAATTGCGCATGAGATCATCTTCCAGGGAGATGAAGAACTTGGACATGCCGGGATCTCCCTGCCGGGCGCAACGTCCTCGGAGCTGGAGGTCGATCCGCCGCGCCTCGTGACGTTCCGTTCCCAGCACAAAGAGCCCCCCCACATCGTTGACCCCCTCCCCCAGCTTGATGTCGGTTCCTCTTCCCGCCATGTTCGTGGCAATCGTCACCATCCCCCGCAACCCCGCGCGCGCGACGATCTCCGCCTCCTGCTGGTGAAACTTGGCGTTGAGGACGCTGTGGGGAATCCCCTCCCGCTTGAGCATCCGGCTCAAGAGCTCGGACGACTCCACGGAGATCGTTCCCACCAGGACCGGCTCTCCCTTCGCATGGAGCTCCCGGATCTTCTCCACGATGGCATGGTATTTCGCCCTCCTCGTCTTGAAGATGCTGTCGTCCACGTCCTTACGAACACAGGGCCGGTTCGTCGGGATCGCCACCACATCGAGTTTGTAGATATCGTGGAGTTCGTTGGCTTCCGTCGCCGCCGTTCCGGTCATGCCGGCAAGCTTCGCATAGAGCCGAAAGTAGTTTTGAATCGTGATCGTCGCCAGGGTCTGCGTCTCCCGGTCGATCTGCACTCCCTCTTTCGCCTCGATCGCCTGGTGGAGCCCGTCGCTCCAACGGCGGCCGGGCATGAGCCTCCCGGTATATTCGTCGACGATGACCACCTTGTTGTCCTGGACGACATAGTGGACATCCTTCTCGTAAAGGCAGTACCCGCGCAGGAGCTGCGCGATCGTGTGGATCCGCTCGCTCGCCTCTTCGTACCGCTTCTGGGCCTCCTGGCGCTTCTTCTCCTTCTCCTCCCCGCTCAGGGCAGTGTCCTTCCCGATCTCGTCGAAAAGCACGGCGAGGTCGGGTGGCGCAAAATAATCGGGATCATCGGGGCTCAGGAACTTCCGGCCCCGCTCGCTCAAGTCGGCCTCATGGTTCTTTTCGTCGATCGCGAAGAGCAGCTCTTCCTTGATCTGGTAAAGCTCGATGCGGCGAGAATCCTGATAGAGCGCCAGCTCCGCATCCTCCATCATCCGGCGGGCCTCCCCCTCTTCCAGGAGCTTGAGAAGCTGCTTGTTGCGCGGCATCCCGAGTTTGGTCTTAAAAAGGATCCGTCCGATCTCCTCGCGGGGGCGCCCTTCAGCGAGAGCTTTTTGCGCTTCTTCCGCCAACCGGGCGCACTCGATCAACTGCTGCTGCACCAGCCGGGTGACGGGACCTCGGTATCGCTCATACTCTCCGGTCGAGGCGACGGTAGCGGGGCCCGAAATGATCAGCGGAGTTCGGGCTTCGTCGATCAGAATGCTGTCGACCTCGTCGATGATGGCGTAGGAGTGCCCTCGCTGGACCTTCTCGTCCCGGCTCGTCACGACACTATTGTCGCGAAGGTAATCGAAGCCGAATTCGCTGTTGGTCCCGTAGACGATGTCGCAGGCATACTGCTGCCGACGCTCCTCGAAGGATTGTCCCTGCTGCAGGCAGCCCACCGTCAGACCGAGGAAGCGGTAGATTTCGCCCATCCACTCGCTATCCCGCGCCGCGAGGTAGTCATTGACCGTCACGACATGCACACCCTTCCCCGTCAGGGCGTTGAGGTAGACAGGAAGCGTCGCGACCAGGGTTTTGCCCTCTCCGGTCGACATCTCCGCAATCTTGCCTTGGTGCAGGACCACGCCTCCGATCAGCTGCACGTCGAAGGGGATCATCTCCCAAGGGAGACTGTGCCCCCGCACTTGGATGATCCTCCGTGCTTCCGCAAAGCGGCGACAGGCGTTCTTCACGACCGCGAAGGCTTCCGGCAACAAGCGGTCGAGCGCTTCCCCGGCGGCGATTCTCTTCCGGAATTCCACCGTCTTCTGCTGAAGCTCCTCGTCAGATAAGGAGCGCAACTGCTCCTCGAAACGATTGATTTCCCCCACCCGTGGCCAGATCCGCGCCACTTCCCTCCGGTCCTTCGAGCCGAAGAGCATCTCCAAGATCTTCTTGAACATCATAAAGACTCTATGCAATCGCGCGGACTCACACAAGGGGCGAGCGTTCGGCCTTCCTCTGCCGACTCCTCCTTAAGCTCTTTCGCACCATAGGCTACCGCGCAACAACTTCTACGGTCTGCGTTCGCTGGAAAAGAATCGGCCCCCGCTGCTCCACCAGGGTAATGGTCAAGGCGGCCTTCGTGCCCGCGCCGATCCGAGCGAGTTCGGGCGGGAGTTCTCCCAGGTCGGACAGGGGAAAGTTTCCGATAGCCGCCAGGATCATCCCCGCCTGGATCCCGACGGTGGCGGCCGGGCTCCCGCGCTCCACCGAGCCGATCAGAAGGCCGCTCCCCGGGGCGACTCGGAACGAGGCGGCCAGATCCTCCGTCAGTTCCTGAGCGACGATGCCGAACCGCTTGAGCAGGAAATCCGCGAGCGTCGCCGACTCCCCTTTTCGACCGTCTTGCGAGTTCTCTCTCGCCTTCCGATACCAAGCAAGAACCCGGTCTCCGGGAATCGCAAAGCCGATCCCTTCGATCGCCTCCCCGCTGAACTTGGCCGAGCTCAAGCCAACGAAGGTGCCCGCAAGGTCCACCAGAGGCCCTCCGCTGTTGCCCGGGTTGATGGCGGCGTCGGTCTGCAACAGTCCTTCAATTCGACCCTCCCCCGTCTCGATCGCTCTCCCTTTCGCGCTCAAGATCCCCTTGGAGACGCTGTTCTGGTAGCCGACCGGGTTCCCTAGCACGATCACGGTCTGACCCAAGAGGTTGGGGGAGAGCCGCTGGATATCGAACCAGGGGAGAGGTTTCGACGCCTCCACCTTGAGAAGGGCGAGATCCTGCACTGGATCCTCAAAGAGGACCTTGGCTTGCCAATCGCTCCCTTGGGAGAGACTCACCTTGACCGCGCGGTTGACCGCCCGTTCGACGACATGCGCGCAGGTGATCACGAAGCCTCCGGGGGCGACGACCACTCCCGATCCGAGGCTGCGCACCCGCTCCGAATAGGAGTAATAGCGGCCGAAAAAGAGATCGAAGGGATCCCGCATCTGGCGACGCACGACTCGTTCGGCGTTGATGTTCGCCACGGCGGGAAGCACTTTTTGGACGACTTGGACGGCCGGCTCGTCGGCCGGGGCCTCGGCCCTACCGAGAGGCGGGCAAAACCCCAACAGGATGGCGAGACAGCCTAACGCACTCCTCCGCCGGAAACCGGTCCTCGCTCTCATCCCGTCTTCCGGAATCGTTCGCTCTCCCGTCATGAGAGAGCCCAGGAAGCGGAAGCGCGTTTGAGCTCGGGCGCCAGTCGTTCCGCCATGCAAAGCCTCTCCGCCACGAGGCCTCGATCGAGGAGATCTTCGACCATCTCCAGCGCCTCCGCGAAAGAGGCGGGCTGACCGCAGGCGACCAGCCCCACGGCCGCGTTCACCGCCAACAGCGCCCGAACCAGTCCCTTCTCTTGACCCGCGAAGACCGCCCGCAGCCGGGCCGCACTCTCCCGGGCGGAGGTGACCAGGGCCTCCTCGAGGCGGCCGCCCGAGTATCCCCGGCGTTGCGCAAACTCTGCCAGGACCTGCTTTGCCTCAGGCAGATCGAGCCCCTGGATCACCGCCTCCCCTTCCAGGCCGAGTTCCCCGAGAGCCCGCCCGTTCCCATCCGTTCCGAAGAGCACCACCGGCCTCCGGCAGCCGCCGAGCAGAAGCGCTTCCTCGAAAAAGGCGAGATGCCCTCGGAGAAAAACCCCCACGATCTGAGCGGAGGGACGAGCCGGGTTGAGCAGCGGGCCAAGCAGATGAAAGATCGTCCTCCTCCCCCGTGCCGCCAGCTTCTTGCGCAGGGGACCCAGGGTCGCAAAGGCCGGATGATAATCCGGGGCATGCAAATAGACCATCCCCAACTCCCGCAGGGAGCGCTCCGCCGCCGGCGGGGAGAGCCGGATCGGGATGCCCATCGCTTCCAGGACGTCCCCACTCCCCGAAATCTTGCTCACCCCTCGGTTGCCATGCTTCACCACCGGAATGCCCGCCGCGGCGAGCACGAACATGGTCCCGGTCGAAATGTTGCAGAGGTTGAGCCCGCCTCCACCGGTCCCGCAGCAGTCCACCAGGGGTCTTCCCTCCCAGTGACCGGAAAACCCCAACGGAACGGAGCGCCCTCGGAAGGCCTCCGCGAAAAAGGCCGCTTCCCGGCTCGTGGCGCCCCGCTCTTCCAGGTCGAGGAGGAAAGCAACCTTCTCCTCCTCCGCGACCGTTTCGTCCAGCAAGCAGGCGACCGCTCCTTCGACCTCCTCACGCGTGAGCTCCCGGCCGGAATGGCTCCCCAACCCCGACTTCTTCATGAACGACTTTCCTCGGCAAGAGGGAGACCGCTTTCCGCCATCTTTCGGAAGAGCGGAAACCAGTCGAGGCCGTCATTGGGGCCGGGTGCCGCCTCGGGATGATATTGCACCGAAAAGATCGGCAACTCTTCGTGCGCCATTGCCTCGCAGGTTCCGTCGTTGAGGCTCACCTCCCGCACGCGCACCCCGGGGGGCAGAGACTCCGGATCCACCGCGTAGCCGTGGTTCTGCGAAGTAATTTTCACCCTTTTTGTCACGAGTTCGGCGACCGGATGATTGGCCCCGCGATGGCCGAACTTCAACTTGAAGGTCCTCCCTCCGAGCGCAAAAGCAAGAAGCTGGTGGCCGAGGCAAATCCCGAAAATCGGCTTCTTTCCGACCAGCTCCCGGACCGTCCGGTGGAGCGAAGGGAGAGCGGCAGGGTCGCCGGGGCCGTTGGAAAGAAAGACGGCGTCCACTCCGGAGGCGAGGATCTCCTCGGGCTGCGTTCCCGCCGGCACCACGCGCACCGCGAAGCCCGCCCGCCGGAGCAGCCGTAGGGTCGCATACTTGACCCCGAAATCGAAAGCCGCCAACCGGAGCGGCAGCCGCGTCCCGACCCGCTCCGCCTGCCCCTCCTCCTTTTCCCAGGGATCGTCCGCCGCCTGCCGGCCCTCCCAAGCATAGGACTCGAGACAGGTCACCTCCTTCACGAAATCGCGCCCTCCGTAGCTCCACCCCTTCGCCATGGCCACCGCCTCCGCGACCTCGATCGGCTCGGTCGAGAGGACCCCGCGGCAGACGCCCTGCTCCCGCAGCCGAAGGGTCAAGCGCCGCGTGTCGATGCCATCGAGCGCGACCACCCCGGCCTTGGTCAGGTATTCCCGAAGGGTGCCGGTCGCCCGCCAACTGCTGGCTCTCTCCGAAAGCTCCCGCATCAAAAAGCCCGCCACCTGCACGCGGGAAGACTGGTCGTCGAGCGGGTTGACCCCGTAGTTGCCGATCTCCGGAAAGGTCATGGCCACCAGTTGCCCCCGGTAGGAGGGATCGGTCAGCACCTCCTGATAACCCGCCATCGCGGTATTGAAGCAGACCTCTCCCACGACGGTTCCCCGACTCCCCACCGCACGCCCACGAAAGCACTCCCCGTCCTCCAGGACGAGCACGGCTTCCTTCTCCCTTACAGACGCCATACGATCTTCCCTCCCACCATCGTCAGCATGACCCTTCCTTGCACCTCCCATCCGGCAAATGGCGTGTTTCGGCTGCGGGAAAGGAACGCCTCTGGATTCACGGTCCATTGCAGATTCGGATCAATGACGGCCAGGTCGGCGGGGGCCCCGGCCGCAAGGCTTCCCCCCGGCACGCCCAGGATGCGCGCGGGAATCGTGCTCAGCCGGGCGACCAGCCCCGGCCAGTCGAGCAGCTTCGTCTTCACGAGGGTCTCGGCAGCCACCGCCAGCATCGTTTCCAGTCCGACGACCCCAAAGGGGGCACGGTCGAACTCCACCTCCTTTTCGAAGGAGCAGTGGGGGGCATGGTCGCTTGCGATGAAATCAATCGTGCCATCGACGATCCCTTCCCGCAACGCCTCCCGGTCGGCTTCGGAGCCTAGTGGAGGATTCATCTTGAAACTCGTGTCATAGTCGGCGAGAGCCTCGTCGGTCAGGGCGAGATGGTGCGGGGTTACTTCGGCCGTGACGCGGACACCGCGACGCTTCGCTTCCCGGACAAGCCGGACCGAGCCGGCACTCGAAAGATGCTGGCAATGGAGCCGGGCTCCCGTGAGCTCCGCCAGGAGAATGTCCCGGCTCACGATAATCTCTTCCGCCAGGCTCGGCCAGCCGCGGAGGCCCAAGACCGTACTCCAGTAGCCCTCGTGCGCCACCCCTCCGGCCGAGACACTGCTCGCCTCGCAGTGCTCCAAGATCGGAAGATCGAGCATGGCGGCATACTCCATGACCCGGCGCATGAGGCCCGCGTCCTGGATACAACTCCCATCGTCGGTCAAGGCCACCACCCCCGCCGCGCGAAGGGAAGCGAGCGGCGCGAGCTTCTCCCCTTTCCGTCCTTCGGAAAGACAGCCCGTCGGATAGACCCGCACGATCCCGTGCTCCCGTGCCCGTTCCCGAATCCAGCCGATCGTATTGGGCTGATCGGCCGGAGGCCGGGTGTTCGGCATCGCCACCACGGCCGTAAAGCCTCCGGCCGCCGCGGCATGCGTCCCGGAAGCAATCGTCTCCTTCTGCGGCTCTCCCGGCTCCCGCAGATGGACATGGGCATCGATCAGGCCCGGGGCGACGATCCGGCCGGAGGCGTCGATCCACTCCCAACTCGTTTCCGCCGGGAGGGAAGCGGGATCGACGAACCGGCCATCAGCGACGAAAAGATCGCCTACCTCATCCCGGCCACAGCTCGGATCGAGGATGCGCCCGCCCGAAAGACGGTAGAAGCCGCTCACATCCCTTCCCTATCCCGCCGATGGAACCGAGCCAACTCCGAAAACACCGCCATTCGCACCGCGACCCCGCTGGTGACCTGGTCTAGGATGACCGAGCTGGGCCCATCGGCAAGCTCGCTCTCGATCTCGACCCCGCGCTCGACCGGTCCCGGGTGCATCAGGAGGATCTCCGGAGGGCAACGGCGCAGCCGGGCATCGCTCAGCCCGTAGAGGGAGACATATTCTCCGAGCGACGGAAACATCCCCTCCCGCTGCCGCTCATGCTGGATGCGCAGCAGGATCATCACCTGCGCCCAGGGCAGGATCGGCTCGAGCTCGTTGCTCAGCCTCACCCCGAACCGTGCAAAGACCTCCGGGAGAAGCGTCCGAGGGCCGACCAGGGTGACCTCCGCGCCGAGCTTGCGCAAACCCCAGATGTCGGAACGGGCCACGCGACTATGGAGAATATCCCCGACAATCGCGACCCGGACCCCGTCAATCCTCCCGAGGCGGCGCCGGATCGTCAGAAGGTCGAGCAGACCCTGCGTCGGATGCTCGTGCGCCCCGTCGCCGGCGTTGATCACCGACGACCGTACCCGGTCGGCCAGAAAATGCGGCGCCCCCGCCGCCGAATGGCGGAGCACCAGGAAATCCGCACCCATCGCCTCCAAGTTCCGCGCCGTGTCTTTGAGGGTTTCCCCTTTCCGGATCGAACTCGACTCCTGATCGATCTCGAGAACGCTCGCCCCCAGCCGCTTGGCGGCAAGCTCGAAGGAGACCCTCGTGCGGGTGCTTGGCTCGATGAAAAGATTGACCGCCGTGAGGCCCCGCAACGAGGGCAGCTCCCGTCCGGCCTCCAAGCGCCGCGCGACCTCGTCGGCGGCATCGAGCAGAAAAAGGATCTCCTCCTTCTCCAGCTCCTGTAAGCCCAGGAGATGCCGTCGCCTCCATCGGCCTCCCGGGAACTGCTCTGGATTTTCCGACGCCATCGCGGAAGGAAAATGGCAAAAGGAGGGCTGCCCGTCCAGCGTCTTGCTCCGCTTTTCCTCCTTGCGCTCCGCTCCCCCCGGCCGCAAACCCAAGAGCGGATTCCCGCTCGTTACCGGTGCTGCGGCTCAAAAGGAATCCGCCCCGTCTGGTTTTTCCACGGCAGCGGGCGATTTTGCGATTGCCATCCGAGCGGGACCGCGATAAAGCTCGAACGAGACCAAGCAGTGTCAACGATTTCCGGCCCGGCCTACGTTGTCGGCGACAATATCGATACCGATCAGATCATCCCGGCCCAATATCTCATGTTGGTGCCCACGGTGCCGGGCGAGCTCCGTAAACTCGGCTCCTACGCCTTTTCCGGTTTGCCCGACGCTCTCTACCCGAAGCGCTTCGTCGCTCCGGGAGAGGAGACGGCCGGCTACCCGATCGTCGTTGCGGGTCGCAACTTCGGTTGCGGCTCTTCCCGGGAGCACGCGCCGATCGCACTCGCCGCCGCAGGCTGCCGGATCGTGATCGCCGAAAGCTACGCCCGAATCTTTTTCCGGAATTCGGTTTCGACCGGGGTTCTCTTCCCCTACGAGTGCGCCGAGCGCCTTTGCGAACAGATCCGCACCGGCGATCCCGTCGAAGTCGATCTCCTGAATGAAACGATCTCGGCGGGAGGCGTCCGGCACCGTCTCAAATCGTTGGGAGACGTCAGGCCCGTGATCGAGGCGGGTGGCCTCTTCCAATACGCTCGCAAGACCGGCATGGTTGCAACCCCGTAAGGGTACCTTCTCCTGCCCCATTTTCCCTTCCATGAATACCTATCGAATCGCTGTCCTCGCTGGAGATGGAATCGGGCCCGAGACCATGGCAGCCACGCTGCCGATCCTAAGGGCGGCCGCCCATAAGTTCGGCTTTCACCTCGACCTCGAGGAAGCCCTGGTGGGAGGGGCGGCGATCGACGCCACCGGCAGAGCCCTCCCCGAAGAGACGCTCACAGTCTGCCGGCATTCCCAGGCGATTCTCTTCGGCGCGGTAGGTGGCCCCCGGTGGGAAGCCCTCCCCCCCGAAAAGCAGCCCGAGCGCGCGGCTCTCCTGCCCCTGCGGCGCACCTTCGGCCTCTACGCCAACCTCCGTCCGATCTCCTGCTATCCGGAGCTTCTGAGCTCTTCGCCTCTCAAGACCGAGATCGCTCGCGGCGTCGACCTGCTCGTCGTCCGGGAGCTGACGGGAGGCCTCTACTTCGGCCAGCCCAAAGGGACCGTGATGACCGATCGCGGGGAGCGGGCGATCGACACCCTGGTCTACGAGACCTCCGAGATCGAGCGGGTCGCCCGCGTCGCTTTCGAGGCCGCGCGAGCCAGAAAGAAGTTCGTCACCCTCGTCGACAAGGCCAACGTGCTCGAGTCGAGCCTCCTCTGGCGGAAAACGATCCGCCGGATCGCCGCCGACTACACCGACGTCCAGTTGGGCTTTCTCTACGTCGACAACGCGGCCATGCAACTGGTGCGCAATCCCCGGCAGTTCGACGTGCTCCTCTGTGAAAACCTCTTCGGAGACATCTTGAGCGATGAAGCCGCCGCCCTCTGCGGTTCACTCGGCATGCTCCCGAGCGCTTCCTTGGGAAAGGCCCGGTTCGGCCTCTACGAGCCGGCCGGAGGCTCCGCTCCCGACATCGCCGGAAAGGGAATCGCCAACCCGAGCGCGGAGATCCTCTGTGCCGCTCTGCTCTTGCGCTACAGCTTAGGCGAAGAAAAGGCGGCACTCGCGATCGAAGCCGCCTTCCGCGCCACGCTCAGCGACGGTTTCCGTACCCCGGATATTGCCTCCGACGGAGCAAAGACCGTGGGAACGGAAGCCTTTGCCCAGGCGATCCTCGATCGATTCGAGAACCCATAACGAGAAGCCGCAGGAGAGAGGATGGCCTCCAGCGAGGCTTTTTCTTTTGTGCGAGCCTTCTTTCTTTGCCAAAAAGAAGGGGATGAACTCCATCGATCTGAGCGAGCCCCTTCCCGTCGGCACCGACGATCCGATCAACGCCCGCATCCTCTCCGTCTCCGAGGATAAGCTGGCGGGCTTTCAAGAAGAGCCTTTGGAAGAGATCTCCCGGCTCTCGGGCCTTCCGGTCGCGACCGTCACGGCGCGCATCCGGGCGATGCTCGAGAACGGCACGATCCGCAGAGTGCGGCAGACCCTGCTCGCCAACGATCTGGCCCCCGGCGCCCTGATTGCTTGGGAGATCCCGGAAGAGAAGCTGGGACCCGCGTTCGACTTTCTCGTCGTCGAAGACCCTTTCAGCGGCCATGTAGTCCTCCGCTCGACCGATGCCGCCCGCGCGGGCTCCTCCTTTCGGCTCTGGAGCACCCTCAAAGTGCCGCAAGGGTTTTCCCTGGAAGCCCATTGCCGCTACCTGGCTGGGGAGATCGGCGCCGTCCGCCATCGGATTCTCCGCGCCAAGGGAATCTTCACCCTCGGCGTGGGCCACGTCCGTCGGCGGACGCTCGAGATCGGCGCCATGTCTGCGGGCCGGGCGCAGATGCATGCGGTGGAGGTGCGCCAGCTCTCCGCGGAGCAGTGGAAGGTTCTCGGCGCCCTCAAGGAAGAGCTGCAGCCGGAAGAAGTCGCCTTGGGCTTGTGGGAAGCCCGCGCCCGATCGATCGGAATCTCCCGGCAAGAGTTCGTCCGGGTGGCGAGGGAGATCGAGCGCATGGGAATCCTCGGCCGCTTCTCGACCTTCCTCGAGCATGTGAAGCCCCTGACGACCGGCGAGCGGGTCACCCGCTTCAACGGCCTCTTCCACTGGGCGGTCCCGCCCGGCAAGGAGAAGGAGGCGGGAGAAGAAATCGGCCGTTTCGAGGTCCTCACCCACTGCTACTGGCGGGAGGCGGGCCCTGAGTTCGGCAACGTCAACTTGATGGCGGTCGCGCACGGCCGCGAAAAAGATCGGCTGCTGCTCCACAAGGCCGCGATGGACGCGCACCTTCGCCAGTGCGGAATCCCGGTCCTCTACTCGAACATCTTCTGGGGAGGACGAAGCGAAATCAAACCGTCGGAAATCTTGCCGGAGGCTTATCGGAAATGGAGCCGCACAAAGGGAATCGACTGGGAGACACTGCTCGCCGGCTCTTCCTGAAGAGCCTTAGGCCCGCCTCCGCCCGACTGGCTCGCCATTTTCGCGATCAGTGGAACGAGCTTCACTTGGACCTCGGGCCGCTCCGGGCCACCTTTCGCTCCTACTCCCCCGCGAAGCTGCGCACCGACCTGAGCGCGGCGTTCAACGTCGCCCTCCTCTCCTTTCCGCAGGGCATGGCTTACGCCTTGATTGCGGGACTGCCCATCCAATACGGAATCTACGCCTGCGCGGTCGCCTCGATCATCGGTCCGCTCTTCCAGAGTTCCCGCTACGTCGTGCTCGGCCCGACCAACGCGACCGCGGTCCTCGTTTTCAGCTCCTTTCTGAACATGGGAGGGGAAGTCGACAAGAGCCACTCCTTGAGCTTGCTTCTGCTCCTGATCGGGTTCGCCCTCCTGATCGGTGCCCTCTTTCGCGCAGCCGCGCTCACCCAATATGTCTCCCGAACCGTCGTGATCGGCTACATCACCGGCGCCGCCTTTTTGATCATCGCCAATCAGGCCCACCATATGCTGGGCGTCTCGATCCCGGAGGTCTCGACCTTTTCCGACATCGTGATCCAGACGATCCGCCATGCGGGTCAAACCCAATGGCCGGCGGCCTTTCTGAGCCTTGTCACCCTCCTCGTCTGGTGGTGGCTCAAGACCGCTTTCCCGAAGCTTCCCGCCGTCGCGATCTCTCTCCTCGTCGTCTCCGTCCTCGCCCTTCCCCTCCGTTTTGTCTCCCTTCCGATCCACTATCTCGAACCCATCCCTTTCGGCTCCTGGCCGATCACCCTGCCCTCCTTCCACTGGCACTGGTTCTCGCAGCTCGCCAGCGCGTCCTTGGCGCTCGCCTTCTTTGCCGCCGTCGAAGGAACGAGCATCGGCAAATCGCTCGCCAGCCGCTCCGGCGAACCGATCGACCCCAACCGGGAGATGTTTGCCCAGGGTGCGGCCAACGTCGCTTGCGCGTTCTTGGGGGGAATGCCCGTTTCGGGCTCCCTCACCCGCTCCGCCCTCAACTGGATCAGCAAGCCCGCCACCGTTCTTGCGAACCTCTGGAGCGGTCTGCTGCTGGCGGGCGGTCTCCTCCTGGCAGGCCCGCTCTTTGCCTACATCCCCATGCCGGCGCTCGCCACCCTGGTCGTGCTGACGGGGTTATCCCTGATCAACTGGCGGGACATCCATATCGCGCTGACCACGACCCGAGCCGACGGCCTCGTCTTCCTGGTCACTTTCTTGAGCGCCCTCCTGACTCCCCTCGACTTTGCCATCGGCTTGGGCATCGGCGTCTCCGTTCTCCTCTTCCTGCAGCAGGTGGGCCAACCTTCGCTGGTGGAATATACCTACGACGAGGAAGAGGGATTGCGCGAAAAGGGCCGCTCCGAAGAGCGTATCCTTCCGGAAATCTGCATCATCCACGTAGAGGGAGAGCTCTTCTTCGCCGTCGCCGACCTCTTCCGGGAACAGATCCGCCGGATCTGCCTCGATCCCTCTCTCCGGGTCGTCATCCTGCGGATGCGCAACGCCCATCACCTCGATGCGACCTGCGCCCTCGCCCTCGAGGAGCTTGCCCGCATGATGCACGATAGCGGACGCCACCTCCTCATCAGCGGAGCCACGAGGCCGATCATCCGGGTCCTCCGCAGTTCCGGAGTGATCAAGACGCTCGGACGAGACAATGTTTTCCCCCTTTTCGGCGTCCACCCTAACCTCTCGACCCGGAACGCCCTTCTCCGCGCCCAGCAGCTCCTCGGCAAAAAGGAGAGCGAAGTCCGGATCTTCTACGAAAAGGTTCAGGTCAAGCCCAAGGCGGGCGAGGCCGAAGACAACGGATCCACGTAAGGAACCGGCCTTCCAGATCAATGTCTTGTGGGGCGCGGCTCGAGAACGAATGGATGCAAACTCTCTAGTCCATCGGCGCTGACCATGACGCTTTGCCAGCCCCAGGGCAGCTTTTGCTTCTCTTCGCACATCGGAGCGAGAAAGAGGTACTTCTCTGTTTTATATACCACTTTGATTTTCCATTTCCGCGGTGCTGTGCTGTCGTCACCATCTGGGGCGGTTTTCGATTCAGAGCCCGCCGAAGCGTCCGCTCTTGTGTAATATTCCGGAGGAAGCACGTCCTTCCGCTTTCCCTCTTTCCAGGAAATTATGCACTCTTCAGGTCGAAACCCGCCAAATTGCTGCGGCATCGCACCACATATCGGAGGGCCCCAGTCCGTAGTCCAACCTACCAACACCGACACACCGAAGAATATCCACTGGCCTATGACCAAGTATCGACTCTCCGGAATTGTCGCCAACATTTGGAAATAGGCAACACACATGGGAATGAGAAGACCAAAACTCCAACAGTATGCAAACGTGAAACCCCAAAACTCCAGTGGCAGAGAAGACTGCCCATATCTAGAGAACATTATTGTGCCTAATATCCAGGTAGCACAAAAGGAAACAAAGATCGAGGGAAGTAAAACTTGCCACACAATCTTGCCCCACTGACGCCACAGAAACTCTCGCTCCCACTTCCACGCATCCTCCACCGATCCTTTGGCGGACCTGCGCCGCGAGAGCTGCAACGAGCCTCTCACTCCCTTTACGATTTCAGCAATCGGATCCGTGTTATCTCTCAGCAGCATGAGAGAATTATCATGCAGGTATATCCAAGTCATATATCGCAAAGCGATGAAGCCAGCAATGAACGGACCAGTCGCTATGCTGATAATAGCAAGATTCTGGGTCACATTCGTTGTAGCGAAGGATATTCCATGGTCTGCAGACCAGACAGAGCGCACAAAACATCCGAGCACCGCCAGCGCGGTCGTTACTATTGAAAATGGAATGCTAAAATCCTTACGTAATTTCCCGCACCTCTCCTCAATCCTTTCCTTGGATCCCGCTATTTCCAAGTCATGACCATATATTATATATACCAACGCTTGCAAAAGAGAATACAAAAAGGCAAAGAATACAAAGAATGTAAAGATAATGGCGCTTAACGAAGCGACAATTCCGCCCGGTTTTATGAATTGAAAAAGGAACAAAATACCTACTATGGCAACGCTCGCTATGAGCCACCAGTATCTTGCCTTAATCCTCCGCATCACTTCCCTACCCCTCCCTTTTTCGTCGCCCCCGCCCGCCTCGTTCAGCCGATCGGACTACCTCGCCATTCCCTGGCCACTCATTCCGCGACCGTCACCCTTGGTCCCGAGCGCGACAGTCCGCCGAAAGATTGCGATTCTTACGGAAGATTCCAGCAGGGCCGAACTGGTCAAGGATTTAGAGGGCTTTCCGCGAGAGAAAGAAAATCCCGGGCACAAGCGCTGGGATTCATCAAGCATCGGTCACGACATCTTCCCTTTCAGGGTCCGTAAACCCCAGGAAAGAGAAGGAGCTGCGCTTCCAGACGATGCGCCTGCCCCTCGGCGCTCGTTCAGCGAGAGGAGACTCGCTCCTTTCCCCAAAGCTCCGTTCAAGCGTGCGGACGCGGGATTCCGTAAGCCCGGGACAGGTAATCTCCTATCCCCTGCGGGTCGTCGAGGAAGAGGCGGCCCTCTGCCTTCTGCCACGGCAAATCCGCGCAGGAAGGCGGAAGCTCCCGCTGGAGAATCAGCACGGGGCAAGATTGGTGTTCCATGCCCAAGAGGCGGACGATTTCCTGCCGCGGACGGGCATAAGGAACCCGCTCGACCGTGAGCGCTTCCGCTAATTTCGGATAGAGAGCGAGCAGCCCCTCGAAGATCGCGCAGTGCGGACAGTAGTAGGGCGCTCCTTCCCCGTCCGAAAATCCGGCGGCAAGGAGGAAGAGGAGATCTTTCATAGGAGGATTCTACCAACCCGGTTCCCGCCCGGCACCCCCCTTCTTCGGCCTGTCCGCACTCAATCCGCTGGGCCGCAGGGAGGTAACTCCCCTTGCCGCCGGTGGGCTCCGAACTTCAGCGTTTACAGAAGGCTCAACTCCCTCTATGGAAATAGGATTTGATGGCGACCAAAAGCGCGATTTCCGCCGCCGATCCCCGATTTCTCCAGGAGGAAGGCTTCGAAGTCTTCACCGGAAACGAAGCGATGGTGAAGGGACTGCTGGAGACCGAAGGCGGCACTCACTTGTGGACCGGCTATCCGGGCTCCCCCGTCTCCGGCATCTTCGACACGGTCGAAGCCATTTCCGGTCTCTTCCAGACCCATGGCATGCAAGCGACCCTCGCCAACAACGAGGCGCTCGCCGCCGCGATGCTCAACGGCTCGCAGATGCTCGGCTTACGGGCGGTCGCCGTCATGAAGAGCGTCGGATTCCATGTGGCCTCGGACGCGCTGGCGTTGGGCAACCTCAGCGGGGCGCATCCCGAGGGAGGCTGCCTCGTCATCGTCGGCGACGACCCGTGGAATGATTCCACGCAGGTACCCGCCGACTCCCGCTTCCTCTCGCAGCACCTCCACATGCCCGTGCTCGAACCGGCCACGCTCCAAGAGCTCAAAGACTGGATCGACGTCGGCTTTCAGCTCTCCCGCCGAGCCAACCTCTACGTCACCTATCTGGTGACAACCAATCAGGCGGATGGAGGAGGCTCCGTCCAGGTGCGGAGGAACCATTTCCCCCGCATCAACTCTCTGAATCCCGCCACCTTGGACACCGCCACCGTCGATTATGAGGCACGAGTGCTGCTCCCGCCGAGAACAGGGCGCAGGGAAGAGGATCTCTCGCCGAGATACCGCCGGCTCTGGGCTGCGGCCGAGGAGCTAGGCATCGACCGGATTCTGCCCGCTGCTCGCAGCAGGAGCCGGCAGCGGTTCGGCCTCGTCAGTTCCGGCATGGCGGCCTGGTATCTCGAACAGGCGCTGCAGGAGCTGGGGCTGCTGGGCGAGATTCCGGTGCTCAAGCTGGGACTCACCTATCCGATCAACCCGCAGATTCTCCTCCGCTTTGCCAAGGAAGCAGAAGAGCTCGTCGTCGTAGAGGAGCGGCGTCCGTTCCTGGAGCAGGCGGTCGGCCACACGCTGCAAGAGGCCGGGGTTCTCCAGAAGGTTTGGGGGAAGACCTTTCCGGAGAAGCTCCCCGGGATCCCCTCCCAGGGTGGCCTCCACCCCTCCCTGCTCGCGGAACGGCTGGGTCCTCTCTTTGCCCTCGCGGCCACCCCGGCGCGGCAAAAAAGAATCGAAAGCTGCCTCGAGAGCCTCAAAAGCGTCTCCGGCCCGTCCTGGCAGCTCCCGGCTAGAACTCCGACCTTTTGTCCCGGCTGTCCCCATCGGGACTCTGCTTCGGTCTTGCTGGAGATCCAGCGGGATTTTCGGAATCCCGACTATATGCGGCGCAGGCATCGTCGGGAGCCGGTCGATCTCGTCTTCCATGGAGACACCGGCTGCTACACGATGCTGATGTTCGAGCCGACCAAGCCCCTGATGCACAATTACAGCGGCATGGGTCTGGGCGGGGGAACCGGGCTCGGCATCGACCCGTTCATCCGGAACAAGCAGGTCGTCTTCATGGGCGACTCGACCTTTTTCCATTCCGGCCAGATTGCCATCTCCAATTCGATCAAGAACCGGCAGGACCTCGCCTACATCATTCTGGATAATCGAACCACGGGCATGACCGGCCACCAGACGACGCCGGGATTGGAGAAAGACCTGCTTGGGAACTCGACCTTTACGCAGAATATCGAGAAGGTCGTCGAAGCGATCACCGCCGAAGGACATTGCGAGGTGATCCGGATCAACCCGGGCTTGCGAGACCAATATCGAGCCGTCCTGGAAGAAACGGTCCTCGGGGACGGAGTCAAGGTCGTCATCGCGGACAAGGAATGTGGGATCCTCACGCACCGCCGGGAGACGCGGCAGGATCGTGAGGAGATTCGGAAAAAGGGCTTCCTCCCGCAAAAGCGGTACATCCAGATCACCCCGGAGGTTTGCGAATACTGCCTGGCCTGCACGACGAGCACCGGTTGCCCCGGGTTGACGTTCACCGAAACCGATTTCGGCCGGAAGGTGCAGACCGACCTCTCCTGGTGTGTCGCCGACGGCGCCTGCGCCAAGCTCTACGCCTGCCCCGCCTTCGAGGAGGTCACGGTCGTGCGCGGCGGACGGCCGGGCTCCGTCCTCGATTCGCTCGCCTTCGATGCTCTTCCCTCGCCTCGTCCCCGACCCTTCTCGGGAACCCATCGCCTCTTCCTGACCGGGGTGGGCGGCATGGGCATCGCCAGCACGGCTGCCGTGCTCGTTCGCGCAGGCCACCGGGAAGGGTATCAAGTTCTTTTTTGCGATCGAAACGGTCTGGCGATTCGCAATGGAGCCGTCTACTCGCATATCGTCTATCGGAACGACGAGGCTCCACCTACTACGGCGATTCCGCTCTATGGGTCGGCCGATCTCATCCTCGGTCTCGATGCCCTGGAAACGGCTCGGGCTCTCGACGGCTCCGGACGGCTTCGCGTCGGTTCCCGCGATCGTACCGGCGTCATCCTGAACTCCTCCAAGACCCCGACCATCTTGAGCTTGCTCGGTCGGGAAGACTTTTGCGTACGAGAGCTCGAAGAAAGGATCCGGCAAGCCACGGATGCTCGCCGCTTCTTCGGATGTGAGGTGTCCGCTCTTGCCGAGCGCCACTTCGGCACGAAGCTTTACGCCAACACGGTTCTCGTCGGAATCGCATTCCAGCGAGGGGAGCTCCCCCTCTCCCAGGAGAGCTTGGAGTGGGCGATCCAGCAGACGATGGGCGGCTCCGCCGCGACGAATTGGAAGGCCTTCCTCTTCGGACGCTATCTCGCCGAACATCCGGAAGAGTTTTTCCAGCCTTTGGAGCCGGCAACCCCCCAGGGGGAGATTGCCAAGAGTCTGGCCGCACTGGAAGAGGACGGGCGCCGAGGCAAGGAACGCGGGCAACGTCTCTGGCAATGCATTACCCAAGGCATCGCCGGTATTCCGCTGGAAGAGTCCGATCTGCACGACTTCATCCTTCGCATTCGGGATCTCTTCCACTACGAGAACGCTGCTTATGCGGAAAAGTACGCGGCGCTCATTCGCGCGGTCGCCGCGAAAGATTCCGTGCAATTCGGCATGGCGGCCACGAAGGCGGCGATCTGGGGTGCCCACCGAGTGATGGCGATCAAGGACGAAGTCGAAGTCGCTCGCCTACTGACCTCGAAAGAAAAAGAGGAGAGAGACCGGGAGCATTATCAGGTCGATCCGGCACGGGGAGACCGCATCCTCTATCGGCACCTGACCCGTCCGGAGTTCATCCTCGGCCCGCTGCGCCTTCGTTTTCGGATGGAGTCGCGCGACTGGATGCTCCGGCTGATGCGCCGAGCCAAGTTCCTCCGGCGCATCCTCGTTGGATGGCACCAGAAAGAACGGGACTTTCGGGACTGGTATTGCGACCTGCTCGGGCGTTTCGCCTTCTCCTCGCCCGCCGATTACCAGCGGTGGCTCACGATCCTGCGGCTGCCCGAAACCGTGCGCGGATACCGCGAGATCCGCTATAGCAAGATGGAGGAGGCTCTCGCCCAGACCGAGAAGCTGCTTGCCGAATCGGAAGATTCCGGCGAATCGATCGCCCGATAACCGAATCCGTTGGGCGGGCTAGTGAAGCGCGGTCTCCAAGGAAGCGTCTTTCGCCACGCCCAGGGCCAGCGCCGATCGATAGTGAAGGCGGGCCCTTTTCTTGTCCGGAGGAAGTTCGGAAGCGTAGAGCAGGGCTAAGTTGAAATGGCTCTGCCCATCCGATGGATCGAGAGCCAAGGCCTTGAGGAGCTCCCGCTTGGCCGCGACCTCCTTTCCTTCGGCCGCATAAGCCAAGCCAAGCTCTCTTCGAATGCGAGGATTGTTTTCATCAATCGCCGCCGCCCGCTCGAGGACCGTCGCCGCCAGAGCATACGATCCGGCCCGATAGTAGGCCATCCCGAGCACCGCGTAGGGATAGGGGTCCCTCGGGTAGAGCTCGATCGCCTTGCGCAAAGCCTCCTGCGCTTGCACGTACTGCTTTTGCGCGAAGCGGACCACCCCGAGGTTGCACCAGGCGGTGACGTTGCGCACCTCCTTCTCCAGGATTTGCTCGTAAAGATCGGCTGCCTCCGAAAGCCGTCCTTTGCCATAAAGCTTCGCCGCCTCGTTGAGCATCTGGCTGAGCTCTGCCACCTGAAGAGAAGACGAGGCTCGCTCCGCGGTCGGATCGGAGAGAGAAGCAAGCGAAGCTCTCGGAGGCAGCGGACTCTTGTTCCCGCGCCCATCGGCCGCTGCCTCCGGCCGAAAGCTCGACTCAATGACCTCACTCTCCACGCTTTGCCGGAATCCCCTGCGAAACTCCGTCAAGATCTCGCGCTTTTCGGCTGACAGCCGCCTGGCCTGATCGGAGAGGTCGGCCAAGGCCGCCCGCAGGAGAAGATTTTCCTGTCGTAGCGCCGCCTGGTCGTCGGGTTGGGAGCGGGGAGACAACGGCTTGACCGGTGCGGGGATTTCGGCGACCTGCTGGCGCAACCGGGCGAGAATGCTTTGAAGAGAGCTGTTTTCCTTTTGAAGAGCGCCGAGGGCTTCCAGCGACTGGCCGACGCTTTGCTCTAATCGGGTGGTCAATTGCTCCAGGTCTCTTTGGTCCGCGAGACGAGAGCCGCCGGGATTGGTTCCCCGCGCCGGACCCGTCTTTTGCAAGCGGGAGAGATCGGCGAAGAGCTGGTCTCGCTGCACCTGGGAGCGCGTGAGCGCCGCCTGCAGATCGGCGATTCGGGCCTTGAGCTTGACGAGTTCCCGGAGGTCTTCGGGCGCCCCCCCCGAGCCTCCTTCCGTAGGGAGCGGAGGCGACCCTTGCTGCGCGAGAGTGACCTTCTTCCCGACCGCGTCCAGCCGCTCCGTGGTGTAGCGAAGCCGGTAACGAATGACCGCCGGTTCCCAATCCGGATAACGGCGGCGGATCTCGGATAGCTGCGAAAGAGCTTGCTGGTATCCTCGGCTCGCTCCGGCATAGTCCTTGCGGGCGGCGAGCCTGTCCGCATCCCGCAGCGACACGTAGGCTTCCAGGAAACGGTCCTGCGGGGAAGTCGAGGCCGCTCGCGCCCCTATGGGTCCTAAGGCCAGTGCGAGCAAGACCCACATTCCTGCCGCCCCCCCAACAAGAATCCATCTGCCCAGAGCCCTCATCGCGCGCACGCCGGTCCCATCCGCTCCTCTCCGAGAGAAACCATACGCTTCTCTCCGCGCGGGAAGCAAGGGCTTGAACCGGCTGCTCCTCAGCATAGACCCGATCTCGCGCACTTCTCCAACCAGGACATCAGCTGCCCTGCCCGTCTGGGATCCAGGTCGAGCAGGATCGCCAGCCGCTCCCGAGAGACCAGCCCTTTCTTGCAGCCTTCAAGAACCAGCCGCAAGAATCGGCTGGGATAGGGATGATCCACTTTCCCCTCCGTTCTCCCCCGTCCTTCGAATCTTCGACTCCACTCGGCTGCGCGCACCGAGCCGAACCGCTCCCACTGCTCAGGTCGGACCCAACCCAGCTGCTCCCACCGTTCCCACAGCACCTTCTTCGGGCAGCGGAACATCTGCTCCAAGAGCAAAAGGTCCGGAACGCCGAGGTGGTGCCCGGCCTCCGAACGCGCTTCCGGATCGAACGGCAGAGCTTTCCGGAGTTCCGGTGCGGGAAGAACGAAGGCGGAGGCGAACCGATGGGCGCGGATCGACCTCAGATCGTGGGAAGCCTTCCCCTCTTCGGAGGGCGTCGCGTGGATCGCCCCGCCCAATCGCCGGTCAAAGAGCAGATGACCATACTCCTCCATCAAAACCAGCGGCAGCCACTTTTCCCGGCAACCCGCGTTCCCGAAAATGGCGGCGCCTACTCGCGGATGAAAGAGAAATGCGCTCTGCACGCGGCAAGCGGGCAGATGCCGAATGGAGAGTCGGATGCCCAGTCGATCGAGCAAGCTGCCGATGCCCTCTCCGCAGATGCCTCCCAACCCCAGTCTTCTCCTCTCCGCCTCAGCCACCGCTTCCCCTTGGCAGACCGCCTCTCCCTCGTCCGCCGGATCATCCGCCGCCCCGTAATCCGGCAACGGGGAGGCCGGGGAGAGCTCCAGCACTCCTTCGATCCAGCCGTAGTCCTCGCAAAAGCGAACGAAGCCGGAAAGGAGTTCCTGGTCGGCCTTCGAGAAGGTCTCCCACTGCGTCACGATCTCCAGAGGATTTGCACCCGTGCCGGGCTCCAAAAACCAGGAAGCCGGCTTGCCGTAGAGCCGCGCCAACCGCGCGAGCTCCAAGGTGTCCACCCCTCGTTTCCCCGCCTCGATCTGCGAAATGGCGGGACGAGGGAGTCCCAACTCCGTCGCCGCTTCCTTCTGGCTTAATCCGGCGCTCTCCCGGCTCCGGCGCAAGCGCTGCCCCAATTCCACCCTAGTCAGCATCGTCTTTCGTCCCCCTTCGACCGATCCACCGCACTGCCTTTACCCACGCGGTCTTTCCGACGGAACTCTTTTCCTCGGAGTGGACACCCACATCCTTTCTTCCGCAACCTTCCCGACGCCCCTGCGCCGATTGCGCTTCTTCTCTCGCCGCGAGGAGGAGACAAACCGGAAAGTACTTGACCCCCGATCTCGGCTATCCCTACGTTGCGCAGACAAAGAGCGCAATGTTCCGGCTCGGAAGCCGATTCAACCGTAGGAGATATGGCGAAGCAACTCACGATGCCCCAGTTGAGCCCTTCGATGGCGGAAGGCCGTCTGGTCACCTGGCGAAAGAAGGAGGGCGAACCGATCGAGGAAGGCGAGGTCGTCGCCGAAGTCGAGACAGACAAGGCGGTCATGGATTTAGAGGCCTTTGAATCGGGGGTGCTACGGAAGATCCTGGTCCAAGAAGGCGAGCGAGCGGCGGTGAACGCACCGATCGCCATTGTCGGTTCCGCCGACGAGTCGATCGAAAGTCTTCTTCCGGGGGCGGCAGCTCCCCCCGCCGCGGCCCAGCCAGCCCCATCCGCTCCCGCTTCCAGCCCGCCGGAGAAAACCGCCTCCGTGCCCTCCGGCGCAACCTCCCGGGAGGAGTCGGGCCGCATCCGAGCCTCACCCTTGGCGAAAAAGATCGCCCGCGAAGGAGCGCTCTCCCTCTCTTCGCTCTCGGGGAGCGGACCGGGAGGTCGCATCCTCCAACGGGACGTGCTCCAGGCCCTTTCCAGCCGCCCTGTCGCGGCTCCCGCTCCTCCCCGCGGCGCGACCCCGGAAGAAACCCGGCTTCTTCCTCTCTCCATGATGCGGGAGCAGATCGGCGCCCGCCTCCTGGCCAGCAAAACCTCGATCCCTCACTACTACCTCGAAATCGAGATCGATGCCGCCCCCCTGATCGCTCTCCGGAGCGAACTCAACGATGCCCTCGCCGCCTTGCCTTCGGACGAAAAGCTCAGCATCAACGACTTCTTGCTCAAGGCGACGGCAGAGGCCGCTCGCCGGGTACCCGAGGTCAACGTCTCCTGGGAAGGAAAAGCCATCCGGCAATACGGAGCGGTTCATCTTGCCCTTGCGGTCGCGGTTCCGGATGGCCTCATCACCCCCGTCATCCGCGACGCGCAAGACAAGTCCCTACGCCAGCTTGCTCGGGAGGGGAAGGAGTTGGCGGCCCGGGCGCGGGAGCGAAAGCTCAAGCCCGAAGAATATTCGGGAGGGACGCTGACCCTCTCGAACTTGGGAATGTACGGCATCGAGTCGTTTGCGGCGATCATCAACCCCCCTCAAGCCTTGATCCTGGCGGTGGGCGCCTTGACGAAAAAACCGGTCGTCGCTGAGAATGATCTGATCGTTGTCGGTCACCGTGTGCGCCTGGTCGCCTCGTGCGACCACCGAATCGTCGACGGCTCCATCGGAGCCCGCTTCCTCCAGGAAATCAGAGGCCTGCTGGAACGGCCGCTGGCCCTGCTTCTCTAAGCCGACCGAACCCTCACGAACCTATGCCCGAAGTCTACGACCTGATTGTCCTGGGAGGAGGGCCCGCCGGCTACGTGGCCGCCCTCCGGGCCGCTCAACTCGGAAAAAAGGTCGCTTGCGTGGAGCAGGAGAAGCTCGGCGGCACCTGCGGAAACTGGGGATGCATCCCCAGCAAGGCGCTCCTCAAGAGTGCCGAAGTCTTCGATCTTTTCGGACGAGCCGAGGAATTCGGCCTCCGGTCGAGCGGCCATGCGTTCGACTTTCCGGCCGTGATTGCCCGCAGCCGTTCGGTGGCGGACCGGATGGCCAGGGGAGTGGACCATCTTTTCGAGGCCCGGGGCGTCAAGTTGTTCCGGTGCCGCGGCCTTCTCCACCCCGATCGAAAGATCCGACTCCTCCGAGAGGAGGGAGAAGAGACGCTCGCGGCCGAACATATCCTCCTGGCAACGGGTTGCCGACCGAGAACCCTGCCCTTCCTGCCCCTGCAGGGCGAGCGCGTGATGAGCAGCAGGCAGGCCCTCGCTTCGACGCAACGCCCCGAATCGATCGCCATCATCGGAGGAGGAGCCATCGGAGTCGAATTCGCCTACTTCTACTCCGTCTTCGGCAGTCGAGTCACCCTCATCGAGCTCCTGCCGAGGCTCCTTTCCGAGAGCGATGGCGAGGTGGCCAAGGGCTTAGAACGCTCTCTGGCCAAGCGAGGCATCCACATCCTCACCTCCGCCAAGGTGGAATCCGCGCACATCGCGAAAGACTCCGTTACACTCGATCTCTCAGGGAAAAACCCCCAGCGGCTCGAAGTCACTTCCGTCCTCGTGGCGGTCGGCGTGGAAGCCAACATCGCCTCGAGCCTGGCTCCCGGTGTCGCGCTCGAGCAGGAGGGCGGTTTCCTCAAAGTCGATTCGCGTTACCAGACCTCTTGCCCCGGAGTTTTCGCCGCGGGCGATCTCATCGGTCCTCCCCTCTTGGCGCACGTTGCCTTCCGAGAGGGGTTGGAGGTAGTCGAGGGAATCTTCATTCCGGGCAAAGTACCCGCCCGCGTCGGCCTTTTCCCCTCCTGTGTCTACGCGCAACCCCAAGTGGCCATGCTCGGGCTGACCGAAGAACAGGCGCGCGAACGAAACTTGCCGTTTCGCGTGGGTCGCTACCCCTACGCGGCTAACGGGAAGGCGATGGCTTCGGGAGATTCCACGGGATTCGTCAAGATCCTCTTCGGCGAACCGCATGGCGAAATCCTGGGCGCCCATATCCTTGGGGCGGATGCCAGCGAGCTGATCGCCGAACTCTCGGTCACGAGCGCCTGCGAGGGGACCTCCGCGGAACTTCACGAGGCGATTCACCCCCATCCGACCCTTTCCGAAATGATCGGCGAAGCCGCCCTCGTTGCCGAAAAGCGGCCGCTGCACATTTAACCAGCCTCTCTCCCAAGCCTTCTCCTGCAGCTTGCGAAATGGCGGCTGGGAGATCGCCGTCGCGGAAATTCCTCTCGCCGACCTGTGGAGAGAGGCTTGATTCTCGCCACAACTGCTGTTTTAAATGGGATTCCGCTTTGGAGCTTGGCAGCCAAAGGCAGGTCTACGGCGAAACTCTACCAAGCAGACTCGCGGGCAACGGCTGACGTTTGCTTTCGTGTCTGACCCGTGGAGGATGCCGCAGGCGAGCCGGAGGAGCGATCTTCGGCCGGCGGAAGGGTCTCCTTGGCGAAGGCTCGGCTTTCCCTTGGGAGAGGAATATGAGAGAACAACGATTGGGAAATCGGAGGAAGCAATGAGCGATACGATCGGTTTTGTTGGGCTAGGGCGCATGGGAGCCAATATGGCCCGCTGCCTGCATGATAAGAAATTCAAGGTCACCGCAGTCTACGACGTGCGCCCGGAGGTGACGGCTGATCTGGCGCGGGAGATCGGGGCAACCGCCTGTTCCACTCTCGCCCAAGTCACCGAGCTGGCCGACATCATCTTCACGGTGGTCACCGATGATAAGGCCCAGCTTGGCATTTTTGAGGCCCCCGGAGACAACCTCCTGCGCAGCAAGGCGGAGGGAAAGGTTTTCGTCAACTGCGCGACGGTCAGCCCGAAGGTACATGTCCAGGTCGAAGAGATCGTCGGAAAAGTCGGCGCCTCGAGCCTGGAAGGCTGCATGGCTTCGAGCATCCCGCAAGCCCGGGAAGGAAAGCTCTATCTCATGGTCGGCGGCAAGGAGGCGGTCTTCCAGAAGGTCAAGCCTGTCCTCGATGCGTTGAGCACCGCGCTCACCTACGCGGGAACCGCCGGCAAGGCAGCCCAGGTCAAGGCATTGGTGAACATGGTCATGAACATCAATACGCTCGGGCTGGCCGAGGGATTGGGGCTGGCGCATGCCCTCGGACTCGATCTCGATATGATCCGCAATGTCTTCAGTCAGACCGGAGCGGCATCCCGCGTGCTGCAGACCGACGGGGAAGACATGCAGAATCGGGAGCATAGCTGCTTCTTCTCGGCCGAGCATGCGGCGAAGGACTCCGGAATCGCCTTGGCGATGGCGCGCGAAGTCGGCTTGCAAATCGCTCTGGCCGATACGACGAAGTGCCAATACGACCGTCTGGTCAAGCTCGGGGCAGGCGAACTCGACAAGTCCGCCATTTCCGAGCTCACCTTCCTCGACCGAAGGGCTCGCGAGATTCCCGAGTAATCGGAATCCAGAAGAACGTCTGCAAGTGAGTGGAGGGCCTTCCCACCCGGGAAGGCTCTCTGCTTTTTATTCCTTCCGGACGGAATGATGGGCCTCGGTCTTGTAGATCGCATCCGTCTTTGCCGCCATGATAAAGTCATTCCGATGCAACCCGTGGATCTTGTGCGTCCACCAGCTCACCGTCACCTTCCCCCACTCCGTCAGGATAGCGGGATGATGCCCTTCTGCTTCGGCCAGCTCGCCGACCCGTTGGCCGAAGTGCAAGGCTTTCGCGAAGTCGGGAAAGGGAAAGGCCCTCTCCAAAACCGGCATACCCTCCCTCTGGACCACCTCCCATTCGGGCACCTCGTGCCGCAACCCCGCAATCTCGGCGTCCGTGAGGCGAGGAGCACCCTTCCGGCAGGCAACACAGCGCTCTCCTGTTAATGTCGTCTTCATATCCAGAGCTTACCCTTCTCTGCACCAATCGCAACGGGGCATGGCCCCCCCGAAGGCGCCAATCTCTGCAATCCAAACCCCGCCTCTCGCCCGAAGTTCGTACCCGAGGCGCGGGCCGATGAGCCTGGGCGCAAGCCGCAGGAGAACGCGGGGCCGACAGGCAGACTATAGTCGCTGCGCCGGAGTCGCGGAATTCCTCATCCGCTTCTGCTCTTCCTTCGCTTTCTGCTCCTCCTGCCATTGCTGCTTTCGGAGCAGATATGCCTTTCGGACAGCTTCTCTCTCCTCATTGGTAAATTGCGGCTTGTCCGGGACTGCCGAACCTCCTCAAGGCTGCTCAACTGAATTCCCTTCTCTACATATTGTTAATTGCCTTTCGGCATCTCTCCCGTCCCCGGCTAGACGGTCTCGGTGCTGGTGTCTGTCTGGAGGCAGCACGTCTCCATTGCCTTTCGGCATCTCTCCCGTCTCCGGGGGAGAAAGTATGGCAAGCATTTATCCTACTGGAATGCCTGTCTCCATTGCCTTTCGGCATCTCTCCGGTCCCCGACAAGGTGCTTTATAAGTTCCAAACGCTCGGAGGCTGGCCCTATGTCTCCATTGCCTTTCGGCATCTCTCCGGTCCCCGACCAGGTACTTCCTGGGAAAGGCGCTGCGTCATATTGAGGAGTCTCCATTGCCTTTCGGCATCTCTCCGGTCCCCGACGGGAAGGAAGCGTGAAAACCATTGAAACCAAGGCAGCCGGTCTCCATTGCCTTTCGGCATCTCTCCGGTCCCCGACACGGAATCAGAAGGAATTAGCCATCGAGCATTACATCGTCTCCATTGCCTTTCGGCATCTCTCCGGTCCCCGACAGGCGGTGGCTGTACGGACGCCGCGATAACAATCTCGAGTCTCCATTGCCTTTCGGCATCTCTCCGGTCCCCGACACTAGGGCACGCGAGTAACGGGAGGGAACGAAGCATGAGGTCTCCATTGCCTTTCGGCATCTCTCCGGTCCCCGACCGGCGTGCTCTATGAAGAAAGCGCCAACGTCCGAGATGGGGTCTCCATTGCCTTTCGGCATCTCTCCGGTCCCCGACGCTAGAGGATTATCCCATAGACACGGCGGCTCCAGAGTTGTGTCTCCATTGCCTTTCGGCATCTCTCCGGTCCCCGACCTCATCGCCGGAAATAAAGGCCGCAAGCTGGTAATCTGGGTCTCCATTGCCTTTCGGCATCTCTCCGGTCCCCGACTGAAAATCCGAAAGGTTGAAAGTTGGAAAGAGTTTACGGGTCTCCATTGCCTTTCGGCATCTCTCCGGTCCCCGACCCGCAATCGGAGGGGGTACGTGGAGAATCGCATTCTTCGGTCTCCATTGCCTTTCGGCATCTCTCCGGTCCCCGACCGTAGTGCGGCTCAATAAGGAAGGCGCGCCGACGTACACGTCTCCATTGCCTTTCGGCATCTCTCCGGTCCCCGACTTGCTTGCCGAACCATGAACGTCAACTCACAGACCCTGAACGGTCTCCATTGCCTTTCGGCATCTCTCCGGTCCCCGACCGACGACGTTTCCGTTGAATACGCCGACGCTTTTATATGTCTCCATTGCCTTTCGGCATCTCTCCGGTCCCCGACCGAAAGCCCGTGAGTGAATGACCTTGCTCAAAATCCATAGTCTCCATTGCCTTTCGGCATCTCTCCGGTCCCCGACAAGCGGGCGAGAGGGGAGACCACAAAGAGGCGCGCAGAGTGTCTCCATTGCCTTTCGGCATCTCTCCGGTCCCCGACCCTTCGGATTCTGGAGAAGAGGCTTTCGGAGTATCCGAAAGTCTCCATTGCCTTTCGGCATCTCTCCGGTCCCCGACACCACCGAATAAACACAACGATAGAAAGGATTATCAAGTGTCTCCATTGCCTTTCGGCATCTCTCCGGTCCCCGACCGCATCGCGCTAGACCCGAACAACAAGCAGCGGACCTACTGTCTCCATTGCCTTTCGGCATCTCTCCGGTCCCCGACTTTTCAATTAAAATGAATACAGAAGCAATTGCGGATTTGTTTGTCTCCATTGCCTTTCGGCATCTCTCCGGTCCCCGACATGGAAAAATCTGGAAGAAGGAAACATCCTCGAATGCGCGTCTCCATTGCCTTTCGGCATCTCTCCGGTCCCCGACCGCAGCCTTGGAAAATGCTGATGATCAATCTCTCCGAAGGCCGGCAGATCGGGAGGGCAGACGATCGCACTAATTTTACTTGCCCAAAAGGGTGCACGCAAGGACATGCAGGTTGTAGTATCCTGATTAAGAACTGGATGCGCATTAGGTCGGGAGATGCCGGAAAAGATCGCCTTATGCCTGCCGACCTGAAGAAGCACATCAGACCATTTCATACTAGGTAGCAGACTACCCGTTCCGAGCATACCATGGTGCCACCGGTACGGATTTTCTTCGCACACTTGGCATCCAGGGTATAGGCGACGATCCGATCCTCCTCGAAGTCGAGTTCGTCTTGGAGCTTGCCCCAAAGCTCGTCGAGCTGCTCGGGTTCAAGATAGCATTCAAAAACGCTGTACTGCACGCGCATCCCGTAATCCTCGCAGATACGGCCGACCCGGGCCAGCCGGCGCTGGTCGGCGATATCATAGGCGATGATGCTCAGCATCTTCTTTTCCCCCGGCGGGGACCTTTTGTAGGGGAGGGATGCGAACGCTTCCTCCCACCAGCAAGTGTCCTCGGTATTCCTCGAGTCCGGGCAGGGCCGCTCTTCTGTCATACCCTTCCTGTTTAGTTCATCAAGAATGGTTCGAACTTACCCGGGTTTTCCAGCGCAGCCTTGTAGTTGGTGGCTTGGCGTTCCAGTTCTGCTCGGAGCGTGGTGCGGCAGCCGACAGCCTCGGACAAAAACTGCCGCTCCATCCTCCGCTCATATTGGAGGAGGAATTTTTTCTTTCCGTCGCGAGCAAGATAAACACCACCCTCACGGCTTTCGAAGAGTTGTCGATTGAGGATCTGATGGCTGAACAGATCCAGGGCCAGCGCTTCCACGAGGATGGGGCGGAACGGCTCGATCAGATCGAGCGCAAGCGACCAGCGGCCGTCTTCGGTGACATGGAGGAGCCCGAGGGCGGGATCGAGCCCATGGGGCGTGGAGGAAGCTGGCTGCTTCCGCGTAAAGAAGAACCGCTCCGTACGAAATACATGCGTTGACGGGATTGAGCGGAGGCCGAGTAGACCTCCGCTCGAAGGGGAACTCGGGAGGCAGGAAAGCCGCCCAAGCGTCGAAGTAGCGAGCGGTGGACGCTCCTTCTAGCCCGCGAAGCTCAGGCAGGGAAGTGGAATGAGCGACCTGCCTGAGGATCCGTTCCAGGGCGTTAAGGGCCGAGGAGGCATCCGAGTTCCGGTTCGCCGCGAGGCGCTGGATCAGGCGACGTTGGTTGTAGATCTTTGCGCTGATGATGCGGCCCGCCATGGTTAGCGCAAAGGCGGAATCGAGGGTCTTGGAATATTGGGTCAGACGCCACTGGCCGTGATCGTTTTGAGCCGAGAGGAAGCTGCCGAGGAAGCGCCCGTTGGTCCCCAGGACGTGGATGGGGATACCCCGGCGGAGAAGCTCGGCAAGAGCTGGCGTAGTAATTGAAACGCTTTCTTCGATCGTAAGCCTGTCGAGATCGATGATGGGGATCTCCCGCAGGACCTCCGCATCTCCATTCGTGCCATGGGAACCGAAGACCACGAGCCGCTCCGAGAGGAGTCCGACCTTGGCATAGCTTTGAACGATGCACGCGCTCGGCATAAGATCTCTCAAGGAGGATGTCTTCGATGGGAAGCCCGCGACGACATCCTGATCCTTTCTGATTCTACTTTAATCTCGGCGGCGCGATCCCGCTTGGGCCATGACGTCGGAGGACATCCCGAGCGAGGCGAATCGGATGGTCTTCCGCAGACTCCCGGCTCAAGCGAGCGCCACGTCGATTCCGAACGATCCACGATGGGGGAGCAGCCGGTCGATTTCGGCGGCGAGTCCGGCAGCTTTCAGCTTGCCCTTTAAGGAGCTCAGCAGCTTGCGCAGATCGTCCTCGCCCGGCTCCACCCATTCGATGGCCGCTCTGTGTTGAAATGACTCGGTCGGATGAGCCCTCGCCCATTGGGAGAGGAACGCGGTCAAGTCTTCGAGCGCGTCCTTTTGTGCAAGGAAAGGACGCATCCCTTTTCGATGGCGGTCGAGAAGGAAAGCGTAGAGCGCGTGCTCCCGGCCGGAGAGTGAAATGAGATGCTCGTTGACGACGATAAGAGGACGATCTTCCCGAAGTGCGACGTGCGGCCTTTTCGCCAGGGAGGCGATACGGCCGGAGCAGGACCGCACCAACGCGGTGAAGTGGCCGGGGAAAGAGCCGATCTGTCGCGGAAAGAGCATGCGGAGCGGAACGAAGGGAATGTCCGCCAGTTCGATGTGGGCTGCCTCGGAGGAGACCACCTGGAGACGGTCATCCCCGTGGCCGGGGTATGCGTGCTGCAAAGGCGGCTCGGCGGGAAAATAGAAGCGAGGGGAGAGCCCAGGATGATCGAAAGGCTCATTCACGAGCACATGGGTCACACGGTCTTGCGGCCTCCCGAGGAGAGAGACGCAGGCATAAAGCAGGGCGCTCATGGTCTTGCGTCCCCCGGCGATGGAGGCGATCAGTGCGGTATCGGGGTTTTCGGTGATCTGGCGAACTTCCTCCAAGAGAGCGTCGGCAAGAGCTTGGTTTTCCGAAGCGGTCCGAATATCCTCCAGCGCTCGCCGCCTGCCCTCTTCGGGAGCGGGACGGCCAAGGACTCGGATCTCGTCGAGAATGAGTCGGGGACCGCGCTGCGCCCGACCGCGCAAGAGGCTCTGCCGGAGAGCTTCCCACACCGGGCGTCCGCCAAAAGCGGCGGAAGGGAGAAAGAGAGCTTCTTCCGCGCACCGCTTGCCCGCCGTTGTGGTCAGAATGCGGATTCGGTGAGGAATCGTGGGAGGATTTTCGTGGGCCAACGCCCAGAGGGTTTCCGTGACCACGGCGGGCGCCATGCCCGTTACCGCGAGCAAGACGATTTCCTTGGAGGACCGCTCGACGGGGCTCATGTTCGTGACGCTTCCCGCAAGCGATCCGCCGCAAGGAATGCTCTACCGCCGACTCCCCGATTCCGGCTATCCAAGCGGCAGCAAAATCCCATCCCTGTTCCTCCCGTAAGACGGTGTAGCATCGTACGGCACCCGGTGCATCTTAGGCCAAATCGGTCCATGGCTTTCCGTTCCCTCCGACCAGCACGCCGATCGCGGTATAGTTGTCGCCGTCCGCGAGGTCCGATGCCCTCTGTTGCCGGAGCGCCTCCATCCACTGGAGCCAATCGGAGGCGCTGGCAGCCTGGCAAAGATTCTTCTCCCCATCCTCTTCCCGCACCGGACCCCAGAATCCGTCGGTGCAGAAGAGGAAGGTATCTCAAAAGGATATTGCGGTTGGGACGGGAGCGGATCTCTTCCGGCCCGATGATTCCGGCGTCGCACAGGGTTTGAAGGACGCTGTGGTCCTTCGATTGGAAGAAACCCTTCCTTCCGCGAAACCAGTAGAAGCGAGAGTCGCCAAGGTGGATCATGCGCGGACGCCGGCCGTCGCCGATCGCGGCCACGATGGTCGATCCCATCCGAGCGAGCATGGGATGAGTTTCCTGGCTTTCTTTGATGGTCTGATCGGCTCGGGCGACATAGCCGAGGAGGGCTTCGGAGGAGAGCGAAAGCTGGAGCAGGAAGGCCTCAAGAAACGTGTCCATGGCAAGCTGGAAAGCCATCTCTCTTCCCCGTTTCCCCTCAGGCCGTCGGCCACGTCCATGCCGTGAGCTCTCCCACGGTCGCCCAGCCGCGGGCGTCTTCGTTGTTTTCCCGCCTGCTGCGGCTGGTCAGGGAAGCCGAGTCGAAGTTCATGGAAAGTCGTATGGGAGTTCCACTCCAGCCCATTACAATGACCTCGTGGGTTCGGGAGACAAGAGCAAGCTGGCGAGTGCCGGGACGGACTCGATGGCGCGAGACGGATCCTCGATCCAAGGCTCGGACTGGTCACATTTCCTTTGGGGATTTTGCAAAAAGCGGATCCGTTTTCGGCCGGCGTGAATGGAAGGATTCACAGGCTGGCTCGCGATTCCCCGAGCGGACGGAAACAGTCGAGCAACTTATCCACCAACTCAGGTGGAAGCTCGGAAGGAGCAGCGCCACGATCCAGACGTCCCACCCGGATTCGAAAGGGAGAGTGGGAAAGGACCTGCCTTGTCGGCTCCAGCACAGACTGCACCTCTGCGAGTCTCTGAAGGCCGCAGACCTGGGCAGCTCCGCGCCACTCGGCAAACGCCTCCGCATCCCCGGAGACGATGAGAACGTCGGTACAGACGCTTAAGATATCCCGATTGAAGCGGTCGATCTTGCCCCCGCAATCGACGAGCAGGAGAACCTTCGTTCGGGACAGGTTTTGAATCTGCTCTACGCTCTTGGCGACGAATTCGGCATCCCAATGATTCTTGTAGCGCAGGGTTTCTCCCGCGCCTGGGGCTTCGAAAAACCAGTCGCCTTCTCCGTCCGGACAGGCGCGAATCGTGAAAAGATCGTTCTGAAACCTTTCGGGTGACACTCGTCTGCGTAGCGCTTCCCGGAGCCAGAAGAGAAAAACCGATTTGCCACTGTGCGGCGGACCCACGACCGCCACGACTCGGTGGATTGGAGCCTCCGGCGGATGGCTCGCCGCCGGAGGGCCGACTTCCCTTCGAGGCAGATGAGGATCGATCGATTCACGGCTTAGAATCTCGCCCACCGAAGGAGCGTCGGGATGGTGCGCTTCTACGACGATGCCGCCACAACGGGGATCGTACACGGCAAGCCAGCGACAGGGATGAGCCAAATGGGCCAGGTAGGTATAGAGCCATATCGGGCCTTTTCCGAAAAGGATCAGGCCTTTCTGATAGTCGATCTCTTCCGGCAGGGAGATTCCCGGCAGCTCCTTGGCATCCAGGATTCCGTTTCCGGTAAGATGGATTGCAAGGATCTGAAAGGGATGCGGAGGAGAAACAAGACGCAAGCTTAAGTTTTTCATACATTGATTTGCACGGTTACAGGGTTGCCTCGCGTGTCGCGAGAGGAAAACAGCGGGGAAACATCGGACCTTTTTCGTTCGACGCGACAAAATGGGAACTCGCGACAAAAGGCCCGGCTTGCTTTAATATCTTATCCGTCAGGATGCGGATGGCTCTGCTGCGCAAATTTCTCTTGAAGTCTCGATAACTGGCGGCTGCTTGCCGGCATGTTCACGCCAAGCAGAGCCCGCAGGCCGTCCGCGAGGTCGGACGAGCGGACGAGATCGATTCCCTTCCGCCTGGCGTATTCAACCACCTCCGCCGGCAAGGCGCTTCTCCGGACGCAAATTGTCCGGCCGAGAAGGCCACCCGCGTCCTGGATCGATAAGAGGTCGAGCTTCAACGCCTTGAGTTGGCCGATGGAGAGCTCATCCCGAATCCGAGCAAGAAGTCCCGCAAACCTCTCCATCGAAACCCGATTTCTTTGGAACTGGTCTTCCAACGCGTCAACCAGCTCTTCGGTCGGGCGCTTGTCCTTGCAATCCACAAGCCAAAGCCTCCCACCGAAATTGAAGAGCAGGTCGATCTCTTCGTGGGGTAAAGCGGTCGAAACGCCCATGGCGCTTTTCACCTTGAGCCGGAGGCTCCGCCGGATGCGATGGACGCCGAGCTTGAGCAGCACGACGGCAGTGTTGTACTCAAGCCGGTCTCCCTCCTTGGGAAATCGGTCGCCTTCGGTCCGATCCTCGATCGACAGGAGTCCCCGTAAGTCTTCTCCTTGGGCGCAACGAGCGGAAATCTCCTCCAGGGAAAGCTCGGCTCCTCTCGCGCTGAGTCCGAGGAGCTGGCCTTTTCGCTCCAATTCCGAAGCTTCGATTTGGCAGCGGAGGAGATCCAACGGATCGAGGGCATCCGCAACGTGGCCGTCCAAGGACTCCTCCCGTGTGCTGGTCTCGTCGTGATTCGGAAAAAACCAGATCAGCCGACTCCCCCGCTCCAGATAAAACGAGGGGATATGGCGCCGGCTCGCCCACTGGAAAGCGGCCGTCGCCATCAGCTTGTTCCCACCCGTGAAATGGAGAAGGCTTCTTTGGGAATCGACTTCCAGCGTTTCCAATCGATGCACAATTCCTTCGAAGTCGTGATAAGGAATTTCCTCCATCTTCGTTCCCCCTTTGGGAACAAGGCCGGACGCATCGAAAAATCTCTTGAGTCGCTGCGCGGGGTCTTTCGACTCGGCCCTGTTCTCGCTATGGAGCAAGACGACACGAGCCGGTCGGAGATGCAGGACGGCGAGCACCTGCGGCCAAATCTGGCGGCTGGCGAGAGTGAGGAGAGTCGGATTTTGCGGCAGAATCAGCGGCATCATGGTTGGGGAAACACCTTTTCCAAGACAGATCCGACCGATGAAGTACGCCGGACCTCTTCCCCAACCACGCACTTGTGAGGCGCCTCAAAAAGCATCAGATAATACTCTTTCTCTGCGAGCTTGAGTGGCCGGAAATAGACAGCACTCGTCTGTCGCGGTGGATAATAGGCACGAAACTCCGACGGTAGACTAGAGTAGCCAAGAGGGCTAGGCCTCATCGCGGAGAAGGATTTTCGGAGAGGGTCTCTTAGTTTTTCTTCGGCCAGCTTCACGATGCCTCGCCAAGAATCCCGTTTCTCCTCCCAGAAAAAGCGGAAATGGAATCCGGCGGGTTTCAAAATGGCATTCGCCGTTTTTTCATATTCTTCTCTCTCTCCATCGAATCCACTCACCCGGAAAGCTCCGGCACAACGAGTCATCCGATAGCCGATCGCGCCAAAACGGCAAAAGGCTCTCCAAGCGTCTTTCCAGCGCTTCTCGAGATCCGAATCAAGAGATCGACGGAAGAAGATCTCTACTTTGGCTTTGCTTCCCGGAGGGAGCGCGCCATCGGCTTGCCACCTCTGCGGATTGCTCCTGATGAAGTACCAGATGTAACTTCCAACACTCCAACCTGCCCAGTCCCGATCTCCCCCATCTGGTGACTCCACAATACGGACCGCCACGCAGGAAGCGCGCGCCGAGTCTCCGATACATCCAAACAAACACGCTTCCTCCTCCCTGCTTCCTCCCAATGCTCGAAACCACCAGCGCAACTGGCCTCTAATGGTGGAGGCTCGCAGCTCCGCCTTGGCCGGATCGGCTCCCCCACAGAAGCACGGGGTCAGGAATTCGAATTCGTAGGGTTCAGGACTCACGGCAGCCTCCTCCCGAACTTTTCGGTCAGATTCTGGAGGCCTTTGAGAACACTGGACTTGGGATTCGACCTTTCTTTTTGGTAAAGATCGGGATTCTGCACGGTAAGGAAATGGAGCAGAGTGAGCTGGTACCCCTCGTTCCTGTCCGCTTCGCTCCAATACTGCTCCTCATACTTAAATCGGTTGATCCTCCCCCGGAGCTGGTCCTCCCTCTCCTTGGCAAGAACTTCCAGCCAATTCGGATCCGGCGTAAGGGTTGCCCGCTTCCGAGCGCGCTCGCTCTCCTCCAGCTCTTTGGTCAGATCTTTTCGATATTCCTCTTGGACTTCGTCCGAGCAATCGAACCAGCCGTAGCCCGCCGCCGTCTTGGCACCGATGCCGAATTCTTCGAGGCCGGCTTTCAACCAGTCCCTCGCTGTCGCCCCCAGATCTTCCCCGCCCCGGGGAACCGCCTGGACCGGAAAAGCAAAGACAGCGTCGGGAGCCACGGCGCAAAAGGAGACCGGGTTTGGGTCCTCGCAATCGAGCGCGACATCCATCTTTTCGTCCCCGCTGTAGTACTCCGGATGATGGCAAGTCACGACATCGAGTTCCAGGTCCTTCCTCGGCAAGGAATGAACGTAAGCCGGAAGGAAGCGGACCGTACCTGCGAAGTTGGGGAGAGCTTCCGAAGCAGGTCGCCCAGGTTGCGGCCTTCTACCGAGTCTTTCGCAGAGGCGCTGCGCCGTCGTTTCCCGGATTGCTTCCCAATCTTCCCCTTGGCACCCGTAAGCAAAGTCGGAAGAGACGTCATCCGGGTCGCCCGCGCTCCAATCGCCTTCCCTCCACCCGAATGCCAAGGCGATGATCCCAAGAAGGACAGCCTTCTCCTTTGCCGACTCCTTCAAAAGTTTATGGATCGCGGCTCTGCGTGCGCAACCTTTGATCGCGCTGCCGGGAATATATGGAAGCCCGAAGCGATCCAGGCAGAGCCCGGCGTTTTCCATGACCCCTCCCGCCATGTTCACCAGGAGACGGGAGCGGAGCCGACCGAAGAGGAGATCGCTGGGCCGGAAGAGAGAGAGGACAAACTCCTTCCAAGCCTTTTGCCGCTCCTTGGCAAAGCATGGCCCAGTTTCAATCACCTTTTTCCAAAACTTCGATCGGTCTTCTTTTTTGAATTTCGGATTAACAAAACGATCGAGAAGGAGCGAACGGGAGTCGCACTCCAGCTTCCCATTGCGTTCCAGGACAGCGCGGGTATCGCTTGCCAAATGCCACGTGACCTCTTTTTCCTTGGGAGGTTTCACGTCACTTCTCCTGGTCATTCCTGGCGAAGCGCTTGAGATAGACGAGGTAGGCCAGCGCCTCCTCGGTGGCGAGCCGCAGATTAAGCGAGTTCTTGGTCGAAAGCTCGTCGAGCATTTCTTCGGCAGAGCGCTTCTTGGTAAGCTTGCGGTTGGCCAAATGGTCAGCGATGGCATCCATCGCAGCCGCCATTCTGCTTCGCGAACGGCCATCCAGGGCGAAGGCCGCCGTGGCGAGCAAGCCGTTACCCAGAATGAGGGCCGGAAGCTTGCTTACGTCCTGCCGGCTGAAGTTTTTCTCTTTGCTTTGCTTAAGAGCGTGGCACGCTCTCTCCTGCTCCAGGTTTTGCATTGTCTCTGCTCCGGTTTATGACGCGTCGTCTGCCTCCAGCCGAACCGTGCAGAAGCCGAGTCCGGTTCCCGCGTCGGCCCCGAACTGGAAAACTCCCTTTTGCTTCTCAAGCATCACACGAAAGGCGTCCCGGGCAGCCCGGGCGGAGCGCCGCGGGCCGCCCCGGAGGTCCCGCCGCTCCCCGCCAGCGCGAACCAAGACGTAGAACATTGTTTCTCCCGGCACGTTCTCTTGATTGAAGAGAGCGCCGCCTTGGGCCGTTCCGGTGCGATCGTCGATCCGCACATGTTGGGCCACTTCGCAGGAAGAACGGGCAAAAAAGCTCGCGGTGGCATCGGAAAGCAGCGCGATCCTCTCCTTCACCGCAGCCCAAATCGGATCGCCCGGCAGCAAGGATACGAGGACCTGCCCGATCGTCGGGGAAGGCGCCCCGGCGAGCGAGAAAGCATACTCCTCCAAGACCAAGACCTCTTTTTCTCCCAGGCCGAGGACATCCTTGTTAAAGAAGGCTTCGTCGTCGCTCGGCTCGCGAAGGGTCCCGAACTTCCCGGGTTCTCCGAGGTCTCTCGCGTACCGCCTTAAAAGGAGAGGAGAGGTCATCCAGGCAAAGCAACCTTTGGCTGACCGGATCGGGAAGGCCAGGAGCTTGGCCTCTGAAAACTGGAGAACGCCGGCCGAGCCGCCGTCGGAATCCTCGGAGCCGAAAAGCCATTTCCCGTCTTCGCTCCGGAAGATCTTTGCCTCTCCGTTTTCGTTCCAGCAGTCGGCAAAAACGCCCTTGAGGGTACTTCCGGGAATAATGGGGAAGCCCGTGTGGCGTTCCCGCTGGATCGGCAGATCGATCGCCCCCACCGATGCGCCGGCCCCGACGTGGAGCGGAGTGCGCGTAAAAAGGTAGAGCGGGGAGCAGAGAGCGATTTCCTCCGCTCCGCTCCGCGATCCTGCGCTCTCCGCATGGTCTTGCTCTCTGGTATCGCTCATCTTGGTTGTTCCTCTCAAATCTTAAACCGGTTCCCGCGATTCGGCACTCTTCGCGACGTCGCCGGAGGTCGCCGCACCTCATTCTTTCCCATACTCCTCCTCGTAAGGCCGCCAAGGGCCGCAGCAGCCGAGACCCAAGCCTTTTTCTCCCAGGAAATCGGAACGGCATCGTCCATGAAGGGCAGTGGCGAGCTTCCGTGCGTCCTCTTCGGTGTCCGCCTCGAAGTAGTAGACCGACCCCGCCGGAACCGAGAGAAGAGTGGCCTTGGCTCCGCCGCTTCGCGCGGTTTCGGAGTCCTTGCGATAGAGCAGATCCCAGCCGCCGATCGGCTCC
>NZ_CABFVA020000022.1 GCF_902143375.2 Methylacidimicrobium tartarophylax
GCTCTTCGATGCGGCGGCCGCCACTCGCTCCTGTATCGCGGCCAACCGTTCTGGCAATGACGGCTTTCCGAGCGGGTTCATAAAATTGACAGGGTATTAGTTTTGTTTAAGACTCATTCAATGCAATTGGAGACCCTAAAGGTCTTTCGTGATCTTGTCGATTCCCGCAGTTTTAGCAAAGCCGCGCAATCGAATTCCATTTCGCAATCGGCCGTCAGCCAACAAATCCGTGGATTGGAGGAGCGCTTTCGACTGCCCTTGCTGGAACGGGGCGGTGGACGGCGTATCGGCCTCACCCCGGAGGGGGCGTTTGTATACCAGACGGCCAAGGAGATCGTTGCTCTCTACGAAGCGTTGCAAAACCGGATTGCGGAGGTCCGAAATCGGATTACCGGCACGATTCGGGTTTCGACGATTTATAGCGTGGGGCTCTACGAGCTACCTCCGTATCTTAAGAAGTTTCTCCGCGAATATCCCGAAGTCAACGTTCGTGTCGAGTATCGTCATTCGCGACAGGTGTATGAAGACGTCGCCGACGGAAGTTGCGATGTGGGAATCGTTGCCTTTGCCGCTGTGCGGAAGGGAATGAAGGCCATACCGTTCCAGAAGGACCGCCTTGTTTTTATTTGCCATTCCCAGCATCCCCTGGCTAAGAGGAAGGAGGTAGGACTCGGAGAGGTAGCCCGGCAGGGTTTTGTCGGTTTTACCTCGGATATGCCGACCCGCAAAGGGATTGATCAGCTCTTCCGGGATCGCAAGCTGGAAATTCGACCGGTGATGGAGTTTGACAACATCGAAACGGTGAAGCGGGCGGTAGAGATCGACATCGGGGTGTCGATCGTTCCTGCCGCGACAGTGGCACAAGAGCTTCTCAATGGATCGCTCACGGCAGTGGAAATCGCCGGTGAGCCCTGCTACCGACCCATTTCGCTGCTTTGCAAGACGGGTAGAGTCCTTTCGCCCGCCGTGAAACGTTTTCTCGAGGCTCTACAGGAGGAGCGTACCGAAGGGCTAGCCGAGTCCGAACCCGCGAGGGCTGTGGGCGAATAGGAGTCGCTGAAGCGGGGAAAGCTCGGTCGCGCGGGCTTGCTGTCTTGCGTCGACGCTCCGCGTTGAGGGGGTGATCGCCTCTCTTGCCGGAGAGGATGCTCTCTTTGCCATCACGCAAGAGAGGGCAGAGGAAAAGAGAAAAAAGAGAGGATAAATGGCGAATTTGGAAACGCGGTATCTTGGCTTAGTGCTTCGCTCTCCTTTGGTTGCTTCCTCGTCTCCCTTGACCGCTTCGGCGGCCAAAGTGGTGGATCTGGAGGCGGCCGGCATCGGAGCGGTGGTGCTCCCCTCACTCTTCGAGGAGCAGCTTCTCAAGGAAGAAGTTGCGGAGCATTCCTACAAGGATTACGGAGGGGCGTTGGAGGCTTTTCCGAAGCTGGAGGAGTTCCGGTTCAGCGCCAAGGCTTATCTCGATCACATTCGGGCGCTGAAATCCTCTGTCGGGATTCCGGTCATCGCGAGCTTAAACGGGGCTACCCCTGGATGGTGGACGCGTTACGCGAAGATCATCGAGGAAGCGGGAGCCGATGCTCTGGAACTCAACATCTATGCTGTGCCGACCGATCCCGAGCGGGCCGGATCAGAGATCGAAATGGAAACGCTTGATATTGTGCGCCTGGTCCGCGCGCAACTTCGGATTCCTCTCGCCGTCAAGTTAAGCCCGTTTTACACGAACTTCGCGCACATGGCGAAACGCTTGCACGCGGCGGGAGCCAACGGAGCAGTGCTTTTTAATCGATTCTATCAACCCGATATCGACGAGGAGCATTTGACTTTGCGCAGCGGGCTTTTGCCCGGTTCCCCGCGGGATGTTCGAATCCCTCTCACCTGGATCGGGATCCTCTACGGTCGTGTAGCCCTCGATCTGGCGGCGACCGGAGGCATCATGGAGGCGGCGGATGCGCTCAAGGTTATCCTGGCCGGCGCCAACGTCGCCATGTTGTGCTCGGCTCTGCTTGAGCGGGGCACGGAACATGTCCGACTTGTGCTCCAGGGGGTGGCTCAATGGATGGAACGCCACGGGTACGAATCGATCCAGCAGTGGCGCGGTCTCTTGAGTCAGAAGAACTGCGCCGATCCGGAGAACTTTGAACGAGCCCAATATGTTGCGGCGGTGAGCGCGGGTGGAGTTTGATGGCTTGCTCCTCGTAACGGGGCTCACTCAGGTTTAAGAACCGGGAGCGCCCTCGCTTGGGATTCGTCGACGAGTTCGATCCAATGGCGGACGCGAAGCCGGCTCCCGCTCGCAAGATGCAGCTGGCAGCCGATATTGGCCGTGAGGATCTCTGCGGGACCGCCCTCCTGGAGCGCGGCCGCTTTCTTGGCACGGAGTTCGTCGGAGAGCTTCGGCTGCAGGAGCGCATAAGCCCCCCCAGCCCCGCAACAGGCGGGAGAGTCCGGCTGCGAGGACAGAGGGATTCCAAGCCTCCGGAAAAGCGTCTCGACGACACCCGGCTGCTGGGTGCACGGGCAGTGTAGGGCGACAGCCTGCCGGGGTGGGACGATGGGAATTTCGATCGGTTCCGAAAGAAGAAGAGCCGCCGGTTCCTTGACCGCGTCTGCGATTCGACGGGCTCGTTCGGCATAGGCTGGATCGTTCCCGAGAAGCTCGGGGTAGTCGCGCACCATCAGCGAGCAGGCGCTTGCCGGAATGAGCAAGGCTTCCGCTCCCGATTCCACTGCCGGCCACCAGAGATCGATATTGCGTCGGATCTGTCGAAGAGCCCGTTCTTCCGACCCGAAGTGATGGAAAAGAGCCCCGCAGCATCCCGCTCCGGGCGAGAAAGTCGCCTCGATCCCCAGCCGGTCGCAAATGCGGGCGAGAGAGAGATGGGTTGCGGGCGAGAGCACGGATTGGGCGCAGCCGGGGACGATGAGCACCCTCCGGGGGTGGCCTTGCCGAAGCGCAAGGGGAGGCGGGGCTGATAGGCCGGAGGGAAGCTTTGCGGCCAGGCGAGCCGGCAGAAACGGCTGGAGCAGCCGGGCGAGAGCTACGGCTTGGGAAAGCCGGGCGGGATGGGAGACTACCGCACCAATCAGCCAGCGTAGTAGTCGATCCACGGGAGTCCGAGGACTCTGGGCTGCAACCAGAGGACGAGTCATCGTAGCGAGCCGTCCGTATTGGACCCCCGAAGGGCATGCCGGCTCGCAAGCCCTGCAGAGCAGGCAGCGATCGAGATGCTTGCGGGCAACCGAGCCGCCCCGGCCTTCCAGCACCTCTTTGATCAGATAGATACGGCCGCGAGGGCTATCGAGTTCGTCGCCGAGAAGACGGTAGGTCGGACAGGCCGGCAAGCAGAAGCCGCAGTGGACGCAGGCGCGGATGAGCCGTTCCGCCTCCTGGGCGGTAGCCTCCTCCCGGAACAACTGGGACAGGCGTACTTCCATCGAGAGTCCTTGCAAAGGAAGCTACCCGTTCCGGCACTTCGGCGCAAAACGAACCACGGTCGCCGCCTCGGCTACGAACTTTGCGAGCCATGCAGGCTAAATAAGAGGCCCTGCCTTGGCAAGGTCAGCAGGAACATCAGAGCCGAAGCGGGCAAAATGTTCCCGGAAGAGAGCAGCGAGCCTTTGCGCCTGATGCCGATAGTTCTCCGGATTTTTCCAGGTCGATTGCGGCAGAAGGATTGCAGCGTCGACATCCGGGCAGGCACGAGGGATCTGGAGGTCGAAAAACGGCTCTGCGACAAAATCGGCCTTGGCGAGGGAACCGTTACAAATGGCGCGGACGATGGCGCGAGTAGCGGCTAGAGAGATGCGACTCCCTTCCCCGTAGGGGCCTCCCGACCAGCCGGTATTCACCAGCCAGACGCGAGAGCCGTGTGCGGCGAGCTTCTTCTTCAGCAGCTCCGCGTAGGTTTTGGGTGGATGCACGAGAAAAGGAGCACCGAAACAGGTGCTGAAGGTGGCCTCAGGGCTTCGGATGCCCACTTCGGTCCCCGCTACCTTTGCGGTATATCCCGATAAAAAGTGATAAAGAGCCTGATCCTGCGTGAGTCGGGAAACGGGGGGCAGGACGCCGAAGGCATCGCAGGTGAGAAAGACTACGTTTTTGGGATGCCCGCCCATCCCATCTGCGGCGGCGTGTGGCAGATAGTCGACCGGGTAGGCTGACCGCGTGTTTTCGGTCAGCGATTCGTCATCGAAGTCGATTCGGCGTGTTTCGACATCGAGGGAGACGTTTTCCAAGAGCGTCCCGAATCGCTGGCTCGCTGCGTAGATCTCCGGCTCGCCGGTGGCCGAGAGATGGATGGCTTTCGCGTAGCAGCCTCCTTCGAAATTGAAGATGCCGGAATCGGTCCAGCCGTGCTCGTCATCGCCGATGAGCGTCCGATGGGGATCGGCGGAAAGAGTCGTCTTCCCGGTGCCGGAGAGTCCGAAGAAGAGGGCCGTGTCGTCGGGCGAAGGGCCGAAGTTGGCCGAGCAGTGCATCGAAAGGATACCCTGCAGTGGGAGGAGATAGTTCAGAATCGTGAAGACCGACTTCTTGATTTCTCCAGCGTAGGCCGTTCCGCCGATGAGCACCAATCCCTTGCCCAGGTGGATCGTGATGAAGGCCTCGGACCGGGTTCCATCGAAGCCGGGGTCAGCGTGGAAATCCGGAGCATGGATAATGGTGAAGGCGGGCTTCGCATGCGGAAGCTTCGACCGATCCATCTCGCGCACGAAGAGAGTTCGGGCGAACAGGGCGTGGACCGCCCGTTCCGCGACGATCCGGAGGGGAATGCGATAGTGCGGATCGGAGCCTCCGTAGCAGTCTTGGACGAAGAGATCTTTCCCCTGGAGATAGGCGAGCAGCCGCCTCCGCAACTGCTCGAAGGACTCCTCCGAAAGCGCTTGATTTACCGGTCCCCACCAGATCGCTTCCTGGGAAGAGGACTCCTGAACGAGGAACTTGTCCTTGGGAAGTCGGCCGGTGTGCTCGCCCGTCCGGAAGACGAAGGGTCCCAGATGACTAACCATTCCCTCATAACGGCGAATGGCGGCTTCGTAGAGGGCCGGCGTCGTCAGGTTCCAGTAGACCTCCCGAACGTTGCGGATTCCCAAATAGTTCAGTCCCGACGTCTCTCCCATGCTCTCCCCTCTTTTTTCTCTAGGCGGGAATCTCGGATCCACAACGGAACCCGCCTCGTCCGCGAAGGACTCAAGCCTAAGCGCGATTGCCCCGCTGTGCGAGAATCGATTTGCGGATCGACTCCAACTGCTTGGCGCAGCCGAGCTTTTCGCTCTTATGTGCGATGAAATTCGCATATTCGGCCATATAGACACGGCCGGCCCCCCGAAAGTCGAAATCTTCCGGATGATCGCGCAGATACTCGCGATGCACGCGCATCCAGACTAAGCGTCCGTCGGTGTCGATGTTGATCTTGGTGACTCCCAGCTTTGCTGCAGGGAGGTATTCGTTCTCGTCCACGCCGCAGGCGCTCGGATCCAGCTTTCCGCCCGCCGTGTTGATGCGGCGCACTTCTTCCTGGGGAACGCTCGAGCTTCCGTGCATCACGAGCGGGAAGCCGGGCAGGCGCTTGAAGATCGCTTCCAGCACGTCGAAATGGATCGACTGCTTCCCTTTGAACTTATAGGCCCCGTGGCTCGTGCCGACGGCGCAAGCGAGCGAGTCGCAGCCCGTCTGCGCCACGAATTCTTTTGCCTGCTCGGCGTCGGTGAGGCAGGCATGTCCTTCGTCGATCTTGATGTCCTCCTCAACGCCTCCGAGCATTCCGAGCTCGGATTCGACGCTGACTCCCTTGGCGTGGGCGCGCTCCACGACTCGCCGGGTAATGGCTACGTTCTCTTCAAAGGGATGGTGCGACGCATCGATCATGACCGAGCTGTAGAAGCCCGAATCGATGCAGTCATAGCAGGTCTCCTCGTCGCCGTGATCGAGATGGACGGCGAAGATGCTCTCCGGATAGATGCTTTCGGCGGCGCGAATCATCGCCTCGAGCATCCGCTTGTCGGCGTACTTTCTGGCTCCTCGCGAAATCTGGATGATGAACGGAGCCTCTGCTTGTGCGCAGCCGCGGAAGAGACCGAGGGTCTGCTCCATGTTGTTGATATTGTATGCACCGATCGCATATTTACCGTATGCGCAACGAAACAGTTCCGCCGTCGTGACAATCATGATCCCTGCCTCCTTCTCCTTCGCTTGCCGGACCCCATCTGGATATCTTCCCTGTTCAGGGGTGAAATCTAGACTACGTTCCCCTCTTTCACGGAGCAAGCCCGAAGTAGCAGGGCTTGCGCGATGAAGGCCGGAGCGCCCTCCATGAGGATTTCCGGCGGTTCCGCCCTCGTCCTGGCCGGGCACGGCTCGCTGTTCAGCCCCGAATCCGCTCTTCCCATCTACCAGCATGCTGCCTCCTTGAGAAACACCGGGATGTTCGCCGCCGTATACGAGTGCTTCTGGAAAGAGGAGCCCTCCTACCGCAACGTCCTCTACGAGGTGGAAGAGGAGCGCGTCTATCTTGTGCCCGACTTTTTGAGCCACGGTTATTTTACCCGGGAGATCCTCCCTCGGGAGTTCGGGCTCACGGGTCCGGTTACTCGGCGGAACTCGTCTGAAATCCGGTACTGCGAGCCGCCCGGCCGTCATCCTCGAATGGCCGAGGCCATCATGGCGCAGGCCGAAAAGGCGCTTGCGCAGACGGATTGCCGCGACGTCGCGCTCTTGCTCGTTGGTCACGGAACCGATCGGAACGAGAACTCGGCAGAGACCGCATGGGAACAAGCGGAGCGCATTCGGAGATCCGGACGATTTGCCGAGTGTGGCGTTGCGTTCCTGGAGCAGGAGCCCTCTGTCTTGGGCTGGCGCGATCTCGTCGGTCCGCGGGATCTCGTCGTCGTTCCGTTCTTCCTTTCCGAAGGCAAGCACTCGTATACCGACATTCCTCGCAGGATGGGCTTGGCCTGCCATCCGCGGGATCCAGGGTTCCGCAACCCGCAAACGATGGAGGGAGGAAGGCGGGTCTACTATGCGGGGACCGCGGGAATGGCTCCTACTTTGGATCAGGTCATTCTCGCACAGGTGGAGGCTTTCGATGAAGCTCATCCATTGGTTTGAATCCCGGCTTGCGCAGACCCCTTCTCCCTGGACGGTGGGAGAAGTTCGGATCTATCCCGGCTATCTGCTGACCCATCGGGAAGATGCTCCGGAGGATTCCCGGCTCCGGAATCTTTCGGGCTGGGAAGCTTTCCTGGACCTTGTGCGTTTCGACGCCGCCGGCCGTTTTCGTCCGCTGCGTGGTGCCCCGGGGCTGCAAAAAGGTTGGCGGAGAGGTCCTCTCTCGATTGCCGAGCTTTTTTCCGATCTCCGGGTTCTCTATCCCGGAGCGGTGGCGCTCCTTGTCGCATGGGAGGGAAAGCGGCTCGTTCCGACGCCTTTTCCCGATACGGCACGGCGTCAGACCGGTCTCTACGAGGTCACGCAGCGGTTGCCACGCGAAGATCTCCCGGCGCTCGTCGAGCAGATCTGCGTTCGAGGCTGCTTACGCCACCCCCTTTGGCATCTTCCGGCGTCCCAGCCGGACAAGCAGGAGAGGCTCACTCTTCTCTGCCCGGAAGCGTGCCACTATTTTCTCCATCAGGCGAGGTCGCGTGCAGCGGTTAAAACAGCTGCTTGAGAAGTACTTTCGAGTGCCGGCGACCCTGGTCGTAGAGGAACCGGCGAGCCGCCGGCAGGTCATCGGGGGTCCCTTCGCGAAAGCCGACCTTTTGGGTAAAGAAGTTGTAGGTCCTTGCGGAAAGCGCGAAGAGTTGCCGGATCCCCTCCTGGCGTGCCACCGATTCGGCAAAATGGACGAGCTTTCGTCCGAGCCCTTGGTTTTCGTAAACCCGCGCAACGGAGAGACAAGCGACTTCCGCCTGCGAGGAGTCCACGAAGCGGTGAAGGGCTACACAGCCGACGAGTCCCCGGTCGATCTCCAGCACGTAGTAATCGTTGAGTCGGGCTAGGATGCTTTGCCGGGTGCGGGGAAGGATCTCGGCGGCATCCACTGATTGGGAGATGAGCTGAAGGATCGACCGGACATCCTTTTTCTGCGCCTTTCGGATCGACTCGTATCCCTCGGCGTAGACCATCGTGCCCACCCCGACCTGGGAAAAGAGCTCCGAGAGCAGAGCCTCGTCGACGCAAATGTCGAGCAGGTGGATTCGCTGCACGCCGCTGCGGCAGGCAGTAATCGAGTGGGAGAGCTTGGAGAGGAGCAGCGGGGAAGTCGTGTTCGCATGATGGTGCACGAAGGATTCGGCCTCGCTCACGGAGAGCTGCCGCGCTAAGTCGTTCTCTTTGGCGTAGTTGATCTCGCCGGAGAGATAGATCAACTTCACGGCGCGGACGGCTTCCGCGATCGCCGCCGCTACCGCGTCGGAGTTCACCCGGAAAAGATTCCCTTCCCGGTCGGATCCAATCGGGCCGAGGATCGGGACGATGCCGCGATCGAGAAGATCGTGAAGGAACGCGGTGTCGACTCGTTCGATTCGTCCGGTGGACTGATGGTTGATTCCGCCGACGATCCCAAAAGGGTGGACGACGATGGCATTGGGCACTGCCGCCCGGAGATCGGCGACGCCGAACGCGGCGAGGATCTGCTGCGCGACCTGAGAGGAAGCGGCCAAGCTTACTTTGAGCGTTGCGGGGTCGGTGGGACCGGTTCCATCCGAGGAGGAGAGGGAGATCGAACGCTCCGCGGCAAGTTCGCGCATCTGGCGACCGATCCCATGGACGACGATCACCCGGATACTGAGGCTGCGAAGGACGGCGAGGTCGAGGGCGAGATTCGCGAAGTTCTCGTGGGCGACAACGGCCCCGTCGATGGCGATTACAAAGATCTTGTCCCGGAACTCGGGAACATAGGTGAGAATCCCCCGCAGGTTCGTGAAGTTCATCGACTTTCTCTTGTTGCTTTCTTGCGCCGCTGGGCCGCAACCAGCCGGGCGGCCAGCCGGATCGCGGCGATCATACTCCGAGGATCCGCCTTATCCTTGCCGGCGAGATCGAACGCGGTTCCATGGTCGGGAGAGGTTCGAATCAGGGGGAGACCAAGGGTGACGTTGACTCCCGTCGCAAAGGCCACCAGCTTGAACGGGATGAGACCCTGATCATGGTAAGCGGCGACGACGCCGGCAAATTCCCCGCCGATCGCCTGGCGGAAAACCGAATCGGGCGCTATGGGGCCGAAAACGTTCCTTCCCTTTTTCCGTAACTCGGCAACGGCTGGTTCGAAGAGCTCCCGCTCCTCCGAGCCGAAGAGGCCGCCTTCACTGGCATGGGGATTCAGCGCGGCGATGGCAATGCGCGGAGAAGGACGGCCGAGCTGGGCCAGGAAGTCGGCTAAAAGCTCGGCCGAAAGAATGATCTTTTCGGGAAGGATCGAGGAGATCGCCTTTTGGAGGCTGCAGTGGGTGGAGAGCAACGAAACGGAGAGCTTCGGATGCCAAAAGCTCATCACGGTCCTTTCCGCCGCGCAGCCGGTCCTCTCGGCGAAGAACTCGGTCTGTCCTGGGTAGGGGAAGCCCGTTGCCTGTAAGCCCGCCTTGTGAACGGGCCCGGTTACGATCGCATGGATTTCGCCCTTCTTCCAAAGGAGGACCGATTCCTCCAGCCATTCCTGCGCGGCCTGGGCGGAAGAAGGGCTTGGCATGCCGGGAGAAAAGCCTTGATCCGATCCGATGACGCGATAGGCGCAGCGGGCGGGAAGTCCGTGGGAGGCAAGCGCCTTGCGCACGACTTCCGGGCCGATTCCCGCCGGATCTCCCACGGGGATACCGATTACGGTTTTGTCCACGGGCTCCATTCTTTCCCGGAAGATCGCGGCGCACGGAGAACTCCTGCGAGGAAAAAGCGCGCTGGACCGAAGAAGCAAGCGGGGCAAGGAGGGTGGTGAGTCATGGCGGCTAGAACATCTTGATGAATGCCTTCACCCGCAAGCTGTCGAGCCATTCTTGCTGCCGTTTCTGTCGCTTTTCTTGCAGAAGAGCCGACTCGATCGGGTTGCGCACGCTGGAGATGGCCTTGACTCGCTCGCGCCGCTTGTCTTCCAGGTGGAGGAGATAATAGCCATCCGTAGTGGCAATCACATCGCTCGTCTGCCCCGGGAACATCCCAAAGGCGGCATCCGCGATTTCGGGACGCAACGTGTCCCGGGTCACCCAGCCGAGGTCTCCCCCCTCCTGTTTCCGGGGCCCCTCGGAATAGCTGCGCGCGAGGTCGCCGAAGTTCGCGCCGAACCGGAGCTTGGTCTCCAGGTCTTTCGCGGTCTCCAGCGGCTGATCGTATTCTTCCTCCTTTCCGTCGGGACCGAGCCGGTGCTCTTTGAAGGCGGATTTTTGCAGAAAGATCAGGCGCAACTTGACGCTCGGCGGCTCCACGAAAAGGGCGATATGGTCGTGGTAGTATTGCTCGACCTGATAGGGGGAAATCACGATGCTATCGGAGACATTCTTCATTCGCATCGCCTGAACGATGATCTGGTCGAGCAGGTTTTGCTTATAACGCTCCTCGGTCATCCCGCTGGCCTGTAGCGTTCGGATGAAGGCGATGCGATCTCCGTCGAATTGGCTGCGAATCATATCTCGGACGCGGGTCTCGATAAAGGTATCCGGGATCTGATATCCCTTTTTCTTGAAGTCTTGGATGATGAGCTCCCGCTCGATCAACGCCCGCAGAGCATTGAGCCGCGCCTCCTTGACGCGGTCGACCAGCTCCGGACCTTGATACGTTTCACGCAGGACCGCTTCATTCGGCTCGACCTGCTTCTTGACTTCGGAAAACGTGATCACCTTGTCGTTGACGATTGCGGCAACGCCGTCGACACCAGCCTGTCCGATCAGGCGATCGGGGACGCTCGCCAGGAAAAAGAGCAGACCGACGAAGAGACCGGGCCGCCCGAGCCTCCCGGCCCGTTTCCAGGCGCGGAGGAGACTTCGGCCGGGAGGAGGCGGAGGCGCTCCGAAGCCGTTTCGGTGGGTGCGCTGCATGGAGAAAGAAAAAAGGCTCGAAATGCTTCCTGGAAAAGATGCCCGGTTCAGCCGATGCCTGTCTGGTGAAGCCTGAATCGAGGAGCGTGCCGTTGATCCTGTACTCCGGGGCCGGCCTGTGCCCGTTTGCCAGAGGATTGTCCCCGTTCGGCGCATTCTCCCCAGCAGGATGCGACAGATCGACCTACGCCAACGTTACGATCCACTTCTTGATGGAAGCCAGCTTACTTCCCACATCTTGGCCGGTCAAGCGGGGCAAGCGGCCTCCCACCATCAGATAGCGGCCATTGCGCTGTAAAAGGAGCCTGTCCCCTTGCGTCTCAATGCGCTCGAGCGCGCGGTCGCTGCCCAAAATGCGGATCTCAACCTCTTCCAAGAGCAATTGGGCCGATTCCGGCAGCGGACCGAATCGGTCACGCCACGATTTCTCCAACTCCTGACGTTCCGCGAGCGAGACCGCTTCCGCTGCCTGTCGGTGAGCCGCGATCCGTTCTTCGGTCGAGGCGATATACGAAGCGGGGAGACCGGGCCGTTCGGAACCGACGGCCAGGAAGTCGATCGAGACCTTGCATGCCAGAGGGCTTCGGGTCTTCTTTCCCTGTACTGCAGCCACCGCTTCCCGCAGAAGGCGGCAGTAGAGCTCGAAGCCGATGGCGGCGATATGCCCGCTCTGCGCCGTTCCGAGCAGATTTCCCGCTCCCCGAATCTCCAGATCGCGAAGGGCGATGCGGAAGCCGGCCCCGAGTTGGCTGTACTCCTGCATGGCTCGAATGCGCCGCTTGGCGTCGGCCGCGAGGAAACGGTCGCGGGGTAAGAGAAGATAGGCGAATGCTTTCTGGTTGGATCGCCCGACACGCCCGCGGAGCTGGTAGAGGTCGGCTAGGCCGAATCGGTCGGCCCGGTCTACGATGATCGTGTTGGCGTTGGGGATGTCGAGGCCGTTCTCGATGATCGAAGTGGCCAGGAGAACGTCAGTCTCCCCGGCGACGAATCTTTGCATTGCGCCCTCGAGTTGTTCCTTCTCCATTTGTCCGTGCCCGATTTCGATGCGAGCCGCAGGAATCAGCTCTCGAAGGCGGCGGCAGACCCGCTCGATCGACGCGATCCGATTGTGCAGGAAATAGACCTGCCCACCCCGAGAGAGTTCTTTTTCGATCGCGGCACGGATCGTCCGCTCATCGTAGGGGCAGACCAGCGTCTCGATCGGCAGCCGGTTTGCCGGCGGAGTTTCGATGAGGCTAAGATCGCGTGCGCCGGCCAAGGAGAGATAGAGAGTACGGGGGATGGGGGTTGCAGAAAGCGCGAGCATGTCTACGAAGCGGAAGCGTTCCCGCCAACGCTCTTTCTGGTGCACGCCGAAGCGCTGTTCTTCGTCAATGGCGACCAATCCCAGACGAGCAAAGGTGATGTCCGGGGAGAGGAGCCGATGCGTGCCGACGACGACATCGCACTCGCCGGAAGCAATCGCAGCCAATACCCGTCGCTCTTCGGCGGCGGAGGCAAGCCGGCCCAGGAAGGCGACTTGAATGGGGTAGTCGGCAAAGCGTTGCCGGAGAGTCTGGTAATGTTGGTAAGCAAGAACCGTGGTCGGGGCGAGAAGGGCAGCCTGCTTACCGCCGACGGCAGCCTTGAAGATGGCGCGAATGGCAACTTCGGTCTTGCCGAAGCCTACATCGCCGCAAATGAGCCGATCCATGGGACGCGCCGCTTCCATGTCCGTCTTGGTCTGCGCGATGGCACGGAGTTGGTCCGGCGTCTCCCGGTAGAAGAAGGATTGTTCGAACTCCCGCTGCCAATCGGAGTCGGGCGGGCAGGCGTTGCCGGATAGCACCTGCCGCTCCGCCTGGATGCGTAAGAGCTTCGCGGCATAGTCTCGGATGGCACCCTGGGCAACCGCACGTGCCTTCTGCCACCGGGTTCCTCCCAGGGCGTCCAGCTTGGGGGCGCGACGAGTCCCGCCGAGATAGCGAGAAACCAGATAGCTCTGATCAATCGGCACGTAGAGCTTCGCTCCTTCGGCGAATTCCAGGAGCAGCGCTTCTCCCTCTCCGTCCGGAAGAGGCTCCACGCCCCGGTACCGGCCGATGCCGTGCTGGAGGTGAACGACAAAATCCCCAGGCCGCCACTCCGCAAAGGCGCTCTCGACCGGCCGAACCTCCGCGGCGCCGCTCGCCGGCTTTACCCGCCCAGGGAGCGTCTGGTATCGGCCGAAGATTTCGGCGTCGCTTAGGATCGCAGTCCGCCCTGCGGGCCAGGAGAACCCACGGGTGAGAGCTCTCGGAATCCATGCAATCCCTGCGGGATCGATCTTCTCCGCCGCCAGCAGCTCCTCCAGGCGTCTCTCTTCCCCCTCGTTGTTGACGAAGATGCCGACATCCCATTCCTCGCTCATCCAGCGCCGAAGCTCGGCGGCAAACAGCTTCCATCGGCCCTCCCGAATTAGGCGGTCCTCTCGCGGCAGTCCCAGGAACTCGTGCGCATGAAAATCAGGATCCGGCTCCAAGGAGTCGGCTCCGTCCTCGCAGAGATCTTCGTCGATCAAGAAGCGGCACCAGTCGTCGGGAAGGCAGTTCTCCACGGTGGTGGTCTGCTCTTCGGCAAGCTCGGCCGGAGGGAGAAGCGAAATCATGGTGGACGGGAGGATGCGCAGAGAGCGTTGGGATGCGGGGTCGAATTCTCGAAGGGAAGCGAGAGCGTTTCCCTCCCACTCCGTGCGCAGCGGAAAGGCGGCTGTCCAGGGGAACAGGTCTACGATGCTTCCGCGCACACTCATCTGTCCCCGGACGCTCACGCGAGGGCACTGCTCAAACTCGGCGTCGGCCAGTTCCTTCAGGAGAACTTCTCGATCCGGCGACTCTGCGGGAGAAAGCTGGATGGTGCTCTTCTGCAAGGCTTCCGGTCTCGGTATGGCTTGCCGCAGGGCGGCCGGAGTGGAAATCAGGCCCGGCAGCTCCTTTCGGAAGAGCGACGTGGCCACTTGGAGGCGGGAAGCCGCTAAGTCGAGATCCGGAAGAGCCCCTTGCGGCACGGGAGAGCTTTCCGGAAAGATCGGAATCCGCCAGCCCCATGCTTCCATGGCGCCGGCCAAGGCTGTTGCCCGCTTAGCGGAGGCCGTCACGATCAGCAGGAAGGGCGATGAGGCGTGGAAAAGGCCAGCAAGGACGAACGCCTGAGCTGCCGTCGGAATCGAGCCTAGGGTGTAAGATCTCCCTTTTCGCAACTGCGCTCGCCATCGACCGAAAAAGTCCGAGGCGAACCAGTGAGTCAGGGCATCCGTTCGTTGTGTCATCTTCCTGCCGAAATCCCTGTTTTTCTTAGGAGAACCTCTTCTGTCGTACGACTACGGGAGCGGCCGTAGGATCATGCGCCCGGTGGGAGGTTCGAGGGGAACTTCCCACCGCGCATCGCGGGGAATCTCATCGGACCCGGGAGGGCCACATGAGGCTCCGGATCGTTTCTCGGTAATCGTACTCCTTCGAAGAACATCTCGGCCTTTCGTCGCTTCTCTGGTGCCGGGGACGCGCCTCGCACAAGCAAACCTGAACGGAAGAGGGACCGAAGTCAAACTTCAGGAGTGGTCCGGAGCAGCAGTAACGGCAAAAGAAACAAGTTCTACCGCGGTTGCGCAACGAGGCTGCGGTAGGCGACGGCGACCAGGGCGTAGCAGATCGGAATATTCACGAGAACACCCACGACCAATAGCGCACCCAGGACAAAAAGAGCGGCCACCGTGACGGCGATCGCCAGTGTCTTTGCGTAATGGGAGATCCCGAGTCGAAACGATTCGATAAAAGTTTCCATAACTCCCGAAACCGCTCCGTCGGCGATCAAAAATGGCCCGAACATGAACAGAGGGAAGAGACAAAGCACGGCGATCGAGGCAAGAGGTGTAGCCGCCGGAACGAGCAGGCTAAGCAGGGCAACGATTCCGGTCAGCCAGCCGAAGAGCACGCCGGCGACCAACTTCCACAGGGCTCCGAAACCGTAAAGGAGATCTTCGAATCGCGCCGCCTCGCCGTCGGCGAGGCAAAGGAAAAATCGCGCCAAGCCGACGAGGAGAATTCCAAAGATCCCCTGACAGAAAAGGATGCCCAAAACCGCAGCGGGGGTGCCATGGAAGAAAGCGGCTGTGATTCTCACGAGCAAGAGCGTCACGATCCAGTAGATCGCCCCCGCAGCGAGCGCCAGCCAGACAGAGCCCCGCAAACGATCGATCGCGGCGTTCAAGCACTCTCGAAGGAAGAGAAGGGCCGAGGGCATGCGGCCATTAAGGCCAGGGTAAGAACTCTCGTCAAGGATTTGGGACTGTTCTTCTTTTGATGGATAGGCTGGATGGAAAGGCCCGAGCGGAATGAGTTCAGCGTACGTAGACATATGCCTAAAAGTTAGGTTGGCCTAACAAAACATCTTGGCTCAGCGCTCGCGAGTGCCTACACAGTTTCCTCGATGAGGGACGAGCGGAGGAACGAGAACAAATGGCGGACTCGGGGGATGATCTTCCTCTTGCTGTTTGCGATCCTCCCTCTCCTCGACAAGGATTGGTCCGCTGCTCAGGATCTGAATGGCCCAGAGGCGCAAGCCGCTTCTCCCGACGGACTCCAAAGTCCTGGCCCCGTACTCTCCCCCGGCTCTCCAAAGCCCGTGGACATCGCCTCAGCGCCGCCCTCCACAGCAGAGGCATCCACGGTCTTGCCGGAAGTCGAGGTTTCCGGAGAACTGCCGGGTCCGGCCTCGACGGCGATCAACGCCTATGGGACCGAGATGAGCATCCTCGACACGCCGCGGGAGGTGACTCCGATCTCTCGGGAGCAGTTGGATACGGTGGCACCGGGCAACCTGATGGGATACGACGATCTCGCCCCGCTCATCCCCTCCTTGACCACGATGGCTCCCGCCGGGGACTACTCGGTGGAGCCCTTCATTCGAGGACTTCCCGGAACGGTCTTCCGCAACGGGATGCTCGTCGGCTTGGAAAGTTATGGCACCTCGGGGCCCATGCCCAACTTTTTGGCCTATGAGAACATCGACGTCGTCCAGGGCCCGGTCAGCGCGGTCTTCGGCGCTCGGGAGATGGCGGCGGGCTACGTCAACGACGTGACCAAGCAGCCCTATTTCGACCGCTTTCGCGGAGATGCCCAATACAGCATGGGGATGTACGATCAGAACCGGTGGAACCTCGATATCGGGGGGCCGTTCGCCAGGGGGAAGGCCGCCTACCGCTTCGACTACTCGGGGCAGGACTCGGGTAGCTACTACGAGGGGGCCTACATGCACAGCCAAGACTTTTATCTGGCCCTCTCCGCCCATCCCTCGGAGAACTACACGATCGACTCGAATTTCGAGTTCGACACCCTTGGCTTCAACTTGCCCCTCGGCATCAACCGGCCCGATCAGGCGCTCATCGACAGCGGACTCTACCAGAGCGGAAACATGATTGGATGGCTGGGACCGAATGGAACCTTCCATCCCGGAATCGGCACCTCGGTTCCCGGCCAGGGGTATGTCGTGCAATGGGGGCCGCAGGTGCCGATCAGCCTGCGGAACAACCTGGCGAACCTTGCCGGTTCGGGGAACCGGAACATGTACGGAGTCGCTCAGATCATCCAGACCCTCAAGCTCTCCGACGATCTCCGGATCGTGAACAACACGATGTTCGAATATTTCAACATGTTGCAGGATCCGCTGGCCAACTCCAACTTCAGCTATACTCCCGGCGACTGGTTGATCGAGCACCGGCTCGAAGCGCAGGCGAAGACCGAGACCCCCATCGGCCGGCTCGCGCTGTTTCACGAGCTGGACGGCGGCATTTTCTTCTGGTTTGACAGCCAGACCGATTACACCGAGACGAGCCGGATCGCTGACAACTTCTGGAACATGACCCAACCCTTGACCCGGTCGGGCCTGCTCCCGCCGATCACGATGGCGCAAGCCGTACGGGCGGGCGACATCTACCTGACCGACATCCCCGTGCCGGGCGTTCCGGGGATGACCTACAACACCGACAACTTCTCCACGGCCCAGTCCCAATTCTTCCAGGTTTCCCCCTTCGTTCAGGACAACATCCGGCTCGGGGAGAAGTGGAACCTTCTCCTCGGCGCCCGGCTCCAGTGGTACGAGATCGCCAACAGCGAGCCGCCGGGCACCCCTCCGGCGCTCATGCTCCAGAGCAACTACTCGATCCTCGAACCTCAGGCCAACGCGAGCCTAAGCTACAAGCCCTATCCCTGGATGAACGCCTACTTTACCTATTCCTACGCGCAGACGGCGGGCATGGATGTTTTGGGCGCTTTCTGTCCAGCATTCACGAGCTCCTACTACCACCTGACGAATATCATGTACGAGTCGGGCGTAAAATTGAACTTGCTCCGCGACAAGCTCTTCTTAAGCGCCGAAGGCTTCTACTACTCGACTTTCTTCCCGGTGACGGTCCTTCCCGGGGGCTTTACCCCGCTCACCCCCGCCGACGTGCTCGGAGCGGAGCTGGCCGGAACCTACCAGCCGAACCGGAATTGGACCTACAACTTCGGCTTCGACTATCTCACGGGCGAGGAGTTCTGGACGCAGAGTGCCGCGCAGACCGGCCCCACGGTGATCCAGAATTATTCCGCGGCAACGGCAGCTCGATACAACCTCCCGGTCGATCCCTATACCACGCTTCCGACCGGGACGTATCCCTTCATCGGTTTTCCGCACGAGCATGGGACCGCGATGGCCACCTATAAATCGGATTCGGGATTTGGCGCCTCCCTCTGGCTCTGGATTCAGAGCGGGATGTTCCTCTCCTACGACTATGCCACCCGGATCCCCGTCGACTACACTCTCAATGCGAGCCTCTTTTACACGACGAAACGGTGGGAGGCCCGGGTGCAGATCTACAACCTGACCAATAACCACTACTGGTTTCCGACAGGGACCGGGTTCCAGGGAGACCGGGTCTACAATTACGACAAGGTCTTGATCGGACTCCCCTTTTGGGTGATGGGAACGGTCCGGGTCTTCTTTTGAAGGAGCGCCCCGGCTTGACGGCAGGGGGAAAATCGGTCAGCCTAAAGATTTTCGGCACCCATAGCTCAATTGGATAGAGCATCGGGCTTCGGACCCGGGGGTTGGGGGTTCAAATCCTCCTGGGTGCAACACTTTCCTCAAAATTTCCAGGTGACTGTCCCCTCGATCCAGAAAGGCCAGCCGGCGTAGATCGTGTCGAGGTTGAGGGTACGCACCCGGCTGAAGGCAAAGCCATTGGGTAGCCAATACCGTTCATCGGTGAAGTTGAAGAGGTAGAGACGCGCCTCCCAATGGCGCTGTGCGTAGAAAACCTGCGCGTTGAGGACGAACTCGGGTGGAATCCGCACCTGGTGCTCGTAGCCCAGGTACATATCGGAAAAGAAGAGTCCTCCGAGGGTGACGCCGACCCCCGAGTCGTCCTGGTAGGTCACCATTCCGGAGACCGTCTGCTCGGGCCAGCCGATCAGCGCATAGCTTCCCGGCGGGAAGCTGCCGGAGTTATCCAGGGGCAGGCCGAGCCGGTC
>NZ_CABFVA020000023.1 GCF_902143375.2 Methylacidimicrobium tartarophylax
CCGCAACCGCGGCCACCGTCCCCACGAAGATCCAGAACGCTTTCTGCGCCAGCCCGACCCATTCGACCTCCCGCTCGAGCTCCAAAGGCAGGAACCAGTAGACCGAGCCAAGAAAACCCATGAGCAGCCAGAGGACGAGGGTATCGATGTGGAGAATCTTGGCCGTGCTGAAATGGAAGACATCGAGGAGAAAGCCGACACGCAGATAATAGAGAGAAGTGAGCAGGCCCGCCGCGATCATGACCCCGAAGAGGACCATCGACGCGGCGAAGTATCGCAGAGCCAATTGCTGGGAGCGGTAGATCATTAATTTTTTCCGTTAATCCCCGAATCGAGCCGGAAAGCCGTTGGTTTCGATCGATGAGAGCCATTTCAAGTAGGCGACGAGCGCCTCCGCATCCGCTCGATCGATCCGGAGGTTCGGCATGATTCGGACGCCGATCGGATACCGATCCGGGTTTTGGAGAAAGCGCACCATCGCCTCTTCGCGGCTCGAGGCTTGCGTCATCGCTTGCCAAGAGGGCCAGATTGGATCGAGCCAGCTTTTCGTCAGGTCGGGGGCGTAGTAGGCACCGATTCCAAACATCGTGTGGCAATCGAGGCAGGCCCGCGTCTGAATCACGAGCTTGCCTCTCTCGATCAGTTTCGCTGCCTCCTGCGCGCTGTACCGGCGGCCGAAGAGGAGTTCTTCTCCGCCGAGAACGGGGCGATACCGATTGGCAGCGGCATCCATGGCATAACCGATCCGCTGATTGATCACGGTGTATTCGGGCACATTTCGCCCTCCCGCCCGGATCGTGCGAAGGGTGTCGCTCGACAGGATGACCAAGACAGCGATCATCACCGTCGATGCGCTGATCGCGCCCGAACGCCAAAACCTGGGATCCTCAATCACGCCGGTCTCCGGACCACTCCGAACTCTCCGCTGGGCAAGACTATCACCTTAGCGGATAGCAGACGTGGGCCATCCTATCCGGCTCTACTCACGCGAACAAGGATGCCTGTCGAGCCCGACGGGCTTCCAGCGTCCGCCTCACAACCAGCCGTTCACCGAGGCACGAAGCTTGCCGCCAAGAACGCTTGCGCAAGGAAGGGCTTCGCTCGATCGACGCGTTCGATGCTCGCGCTGACATGACGCTTCCGATGCCGCTTCTTGCGAGACTGCTTCGAAACTTTCCGCACCTCGCTGCCCCGGGAAAGCGGCGCCCAGATTTCCGGAACGGCCGCGATTCCCTCGTCACCAAAGCGCGCCTCCTCCACGATGCCGTCTGCGATCGCCTGGGCGATCCGCTCCCGCGCTTGCGGTTGCGCTACCAGCCGCGCCTCGCGCGCATTGGTCAGATAGGCGCATTCGACGAGAACCGCGGGAATCGTCGGATTGCGGGTGAGCCGCAACCGCCGGCGCACCAGGCCGCGACCCGATCCGCCGACCACGGCCTCCAGGTTGCGGTCGATCCGTGTCGCCAAGCCGTGGCTGTCCGCATGCCAAAAGAAGGTCTCCGCTCCCCGGATGCTTCGATCCCCGGTCGCATTGTAATGGATGCTGACCGCCACCGCCCCGGGCCCGAGCCGGTTGGCGACTCTGACCCGTTCATCGAGATCGACGAACCGGTCGTCGGTCCGCGTCATCACGACGTGGAAGCCACGCGCTCTGAGGAGCTGGGCCACCCTCCTCGCCGTGTCCAGAGCGAGATCCTTTTCCAGAAGCCTTCCGCCCGAAAGCGGACGGCTCATCCCCCCGTTATCCGTGCCCCCATGGCCAGGATCGAGGAGCACCGTCGAAAACGGGCGGATCGGCGCCGCCGCACCCAGGGAAGGGACCAAACACCCGCCCAGGGCGACTAGCCCCACCAGAAACCAGCGCATCCAGACTGCTTTCACACGAGCTCGAGAGAACCTGTAGTAAGAGACTGCAGCCAAGCTGGAAGTAAAGCACTTTTTTCTAAGCGATTGGCGAAAGGCCCCGGGAAGAGGTTAGAACCGGTAGCTCACCTGCGCCTGCACCCAGAAGGGCAAACCCGGAAGCACATAGTCCGAGTTGGAGGCAACGTCCGAAGCGAGCCCGGTGGCGTAAGGCATCCAGTAGATCGAGTTGGTGAGGTTCCAAATGTAGACGGTCAAGGCCCAGTTATCCTTCTGGTAGGTGGCGCTCAGGTTGGTCACATACTGGGCCGGCACCACCGCCGTGTCGTTGAAGAAGAGCGGGTAGCTGCTCATAAACAGGGCCGAGGCGGTGAAGGAGAGGCCGAAGTCGGTCCGGTAGGTGACCATCGCGTTGGCGGTCTGAGTGGGTAAGCCGGTCCAGTCATAGACCCCGGGAACTCCCGCGACGTTGATCGGTGATATGCTCGATCCGTTGTCGTCGAGCGGCAGGTTGTGTCGGAACGCATAGCCCGTCGAATAGCTCTGGGTCTCGGCCGGACCATAGGGAAGCGACGAATAGTTCCAGGTGCCATGCATATAGGCGTAGCCCGCCCGGAACATCCAGTGGCGATCGGGCTGGTAGGTCATGTTATACTCGAAGCCCTGGAGCAGGCCCTGATTCGGCGTGAAGCCGATCTGGTCCTGATAGAGGCTCTGGTTGAAGAAGGCAAACGACAGGTAGAGCTTGTCGTGCAGGAGGCTCAACTTGGCGCCCACCTCCTCGAGCTCGTTGAGCAGATGCATCTCCTGGGCGGTCTGCGTCGGAACGAAGCCCCCCATGTCCGCCGCTGCGGCCACATATTCGTAGTTGAAATTGCCGTAAAGGCTCAGCCACGGAAAGGGCTTGTAGACCGGCCCGATCGAGAAGAGCGGGTCGATCATCGAAGTCTGGAGCTGGGTATAGAGCATCGAGGGAGTGCCGGGAGGCGTCTGGGCATTGATGAAGTAGGTGGTCGCCCGGAGCCCGTACTGGAGGCTCAGCTTCTCGCCGAACTTGATGTCGTGCTGCCAGAAGGGCGCCAACGACCAGTACTGGCTGTCGGTCGTTCCGGTGGTCCCGTTGAGCGGCTCGAAGTAGTAGCCCGCCGGAGTCGAAGGAATGTGCCACTCGCCTCCGCCCGGAGCGTTCGGGTTACGGATCGCCGCCTGGAAATAGGGTGTGTTCCGGACATCCCAGAGCATCGGATTTTGATACGTGCTGAACATGTTGGGCATGTTGATCAGCATCGTCGAAACGTAATCCTCGTTCCTCTGATAGACCCATTCGAGGCCCGTGTCGATGTTGTGCGAGATCGCAAAAGGAGCCTTCTCTCCCTGCCCGGACCCGCTCCCGCCGATGGGGGTGTCGAAGGCGAGCCGGCATTCGGTCCGGTTGTCGACCTCGTAGTCCCCCATCACCGCCTCGTCGTAAAAGTAGGACGGCTGCATTCCATCGTGACGGGTGTACCAGACGAAGGTGTTGTTCACCAGGTCGAACCCCTCATCGACGTGGACCTTCTGGATGAGCTGGGTCATACCCTGGTAACCCGTGTCCTGCGCGTAGGGGCTCATCAGGAGTTGCCGGCGGTTGACCGGACCCAAGCCGACTCCGTACGTCCCGAAGCCCAAAGGCGAAGGAGCGATCGATGCCCCAGGATTGGCGGCCCAGTAGTTCCGTAAGGAGGAAACGCTTCCCATTTGGGACGGCGCAAGCGCGCCGATATAGTCGAGGGAGCCTCCGCTCTGGAAGAGCGCATTGGTCGGCCGGTTGAAGCCCGCGTAGCCGATCGGAGAGGCAGAGGCGAAGTCGGCATCGACGTAGAGATCGGCCGAGTAGTTCTCCACCGGCTTCCATCCAAGGGCGAAGTAGACGTTCTGCTGGTCGTTGTGCACATACTGGTACCAGCTTCCGCTTTCCATCCCCATGTAGCTCAGCCGGTAGGCCAGCTTGTGCTCCTTGTCGATCGGCCCGCCGATGTCGGCTCCCCACATGTAGTTCTCGTACATTCCCGTCGAGTCCCAGACGTTTCCCCGGAACTTGTCGAAGTAGGGCTGCTTGGTCGTGTAGTTGACATATCCCGAAGCCTCCTGCCCCGCCCCGAAGACCGCGTTCCCGGGACCTTCGACGAGATCGGTCGACTCGATCATGTTCCAGTTCCACGGGAGCCCCGAGTTGACCATCTCCACGTTCATCACACTCATCGACATCCCGTTGATGAACGGCAAAGCCTCGCTCCCGCGGATGTAGGGAGCGGGCGCAATCGTGGCGTCGACCCCCCCGAAGGCCGTCGGGTTGATCATCGCAAAGCCGATCGGGTTCATGTAGCCGACCGAGGTGGTTCCCGACTCATCCAAGAGGGTCTTGTTGATCGGCGTGACCTGCCGCGGAATGTCCATCACATCCATCGGCATCCCATAGACCGAATCAATGGGTGCCGCGGTCGGCAGCATATTCGGGACGTTGGAAGCCGCTTTCACCGTGATCGGCGCCATGGTCGACTCGGTCGTCGGCGGCTGCAAGGGCGCCGCCGCCTTCGTCCCGGAGTCGTCGGAAAGACCGGACTGCTCCGCCGACGGATCGACCGGCTCCGGAGGGAGCTGCGCCCAAAGGAGCGAGCGCATGAGGAGCGCCAGGCACGCCACCAAGCCCAGGCAGCGACCCTTCCCCGCCCCCGCGCAGAGTCGAATCCGCATCGCCTTGGCCTCCGGCAGGCCGTTCCCCTCTCCTTCGAACCGAGAGGAGCGCTCGACCGATATCGAGCGCCCCTCTCCCCATCCTTGCCCGTGCACGGGCAGCGGCCTCCGGTTCATCGAGTCACCGGGATCTTCCGCGGTTCCGACCGGCTTCCCGCCGCCTCACCCACCCGATTGCGATCGATCAGTTCATCGACCGACTCCGCGAAGACCCGCAGCGAGCCGGGTCCCACCCGCGTTCCCTCCAGCCGCCCGTCGTCTACCCAGCGGTAGATCGTCCAGCGGCTTACACTCAGCATCCGCGCAGCCTCATCGGGCCGCAGCAATTTTTTGTACACCTCTCCTCCCAAAGATTGACGTTCGCGTTTCCCGGCGCCGGGCGTCCGGAACCGTCCCGCCCACTTGTCAGGACAGGTTATTCCGCAAACCGCCGAGCGCACCTCGCCGTGATCGGCAAAATGGCTACGCGACAGGTCGTGGAGGAGGAGAAAGAGGTCGATCCGTGCGAATCGACAGATCGGGCTGGCCGATCACCGGCCTTTCCGCAGAGAGAAGCAGGGGGCTTGAAAGGGAACCGTATGCGAAGAAATAGAGCCCGATCTCTTCCTGCGACCTTTCGGACCTCGAAGAATGCTCTTCCTTGTTCTTCCCTTTGACGACCCTTTTGCAGATTTGGCAGGGATGCTTGCCGTCAAAGGTCATGTAGAGTCCCGTCTCCATCCCGTAGCTCTGCGAGTACCGCACGAGCATCCCGGCCCACGCCGCTCCCTGCCAGAGAACCCAGTGGCCTCCTGCCAGATGGCAAGCCGCAAGGATGGCAAACAGGATTCCCGCTTTTCTCAAGATAGATTGCTTTTGCGCGCATCGCCATTTCGTGTCAACAGCTTTTCTTCGCCTTTCGCTCTCCTAAGGTCTCCGGAAAGATTTCTCGCCCGGGAGACCGCTTGGAATCTGGCCGGAGAGCGCTTCGGAGTTCTCACGGCAGGAGATGCGACCCAAGGCCAAGCATCCATTTGCCTTCATAATAAGTTAAGCGCATAACATTTTTCTCTTGCGCATTACATAAGGCGTCATAATATTACGATCATGTTTCGCGCCATTTGCGAAACGCTTATTAAGGAGACGAAATGATTGCCGAATACGACACGACCCGAACAACAGAGAGAAAAGAGACGCCGACTCCCAATCGGACGGCCGCTCCGGTCTCCGGTGGGATCCGCGCACGACTGGTGCAGTGGACTTGGCTTGCCGCTTTGACGCTGCTGCTCGTTTCGCTCCCCGCCACCGCCGCGTTCTTCTACGATCTCTTCCGCTGGCCCGGCGCCGACGGAACCTTCGTGAAGCAGTGGATCACCGACGGTTATCCCCGCAGCCTCGCGCTTCTCTGCCTGCTGACGGAGGCGAGCCTCGCCTTCGTGCTTCTCGCCCGGCGCGCGGTACGGTGGCCCTACCTCCTTCTGCCCACCTTCGTGGGGCTGGCTTGGATCGGGCAGCTCGCGGTCGTGATGGCCACCCCGGGACACCCGGCGCTCACTCCGCTGCTCGCCTTGAAGACCGCGGCGGCGGCTCCGGCAATCGCCCTCCTCTTCGCCATTCCCCCGTGGATCGCCGAAGGAGTCGACCGCCGGCCCTCCGCCAGCGCCTAACGGTTCTGCGCCATACGCACAGGGGGGACCCGGCCCCCCTGTGCGGCCCCTCCGGATGCGGCCGCCCGAGGAGAGCCGAAGCCAGGCGCGCAATCGTCCGCCGCGGATATTCGCTGCGGGAGCCTTGCCGGTTAACGGCTCCCCTTGCGGAACAGCCGGCGAGCCCACGATCGCCGAGCCCCCTTCGACTCCCCGGAGTCGGCGCAGCGCCGCTCGTTTGCCTGGCCCAACACCTCCCACAGCCCTTCCAAGGCCTGCCACCGCGGCTCGGGCAGCGCGAGCAGATCGCGCACGGCCGGCTCGATCTTTTCCCCGACGGCGACCGCCCCCAAGCCGAAGCAGTTGCGCACGAGGCGAGACGGATAGTCCTTGGACACCTCTTCCCAGTGCTGCCAGACGCCAAAGCCTTGCTGACGGACGGCCACATCATGGAGCAGGACCACCCCCCGATCGCTCATGCAGGGAAGCCAGGAGTAAAAGTCCCGGCTCACCGCTTCGTAGGTGTGCAAGCCGTCGATATGCAACAGATCGATCGATCCCTTTTCAAAATGCCGGAGAGCCTCGTCGAAGGTCGCCGGAAGCAGGCGGGAAAAGCTGCCGTACCGAGGATCGTGATGCCGCCGCAGATCCTCAAGCACCTGGCTCCCGTAATCCCCTGCCTGCCCATCTCCTTGCCAATGGTCGATCCCGCAGCAGTCGGCGGCCAGCCCGAGCGCGGCGGTCGCCTGGCAAAAGGCGCAGTAGGAGTCTCCGTTGTGGACGCCAAGCTCCACCACGCGTTTGGGCCGAAGGAGATCGACCAGGAGAAAGGCGAAGGGAATATGGAGATGCCAGGCGGCCACCCGGCTCCACCGGGCGGGTTGCGCAAAGACAATCGGATGATCCAGAAGCTCGAAGGCCATGGGAAACACCCATGTTAGGAGGGGAAGGCCGTTTTTGTCGACAGATCGTTCCCTCCGAGAGGAACCCCCGGCAAGGAAGGACGGCGGACTCACACCCTGGCAAGACCGGCCGGTCCGATCCGGACGGGGCCCCTTCCAGAGGAGACCGATCGCGATCCCCTTTCCGTTCGCCTGCCTCTCTCACAGAGTCCGTACCCGAGGCGCGGCGCCGGTCGACCGCCGCGATTATGTTTTGCGGACCGACGGGACGCTCCCGCCTCATGCCCGGCGGCGGAACCGACCTCCTCCTTTCTTGACTCCCGGCCTCTGGATTGGGCAGGCTCCCTAGTCGTGGGTTCCCCGCTCATCTCGATTGGCATCCCCGCGCACGACGGCGCCGATACGGTGGCCCGCGCGGTGGAGAGCGCCCTCGCCCAGACTTGGCCCAACAAAGAAGTGGTCGTCGTCGACGACGGCTCGGCCGATGCCACCCGCGAGCGCCTCCAAGCCTTCCTCCCCCGGATCCGCCTCCTCACCCAGCCCAACGGGGGGCGGGCCTCCGCCCGCAACGCGATCCTCGAAGCCGCCCGGGGAGAATGGATCCAGTGGCTCGATCAGGACGACCTTCTTCTTCCCCAAAAGATCGCAACCCAGCTTGCGGAAGCGGACGGGGGAGAGGGCGCCGATCTCCTCTACAGCCCCTGCCTTCTGGACGAAGGGGCGGGAAAGCTCCGATCGCAACGCCCCTGCCCTCCGGAGCGGCTCCTCGCCGGCTGGTTTGAGGGCGAGCTGCCGCAAACCGGCGGCTATCTCTGGCGGTGCGAGGCCGTCCGCCGCATCGGCGGCTGGAGCGCCCAAGCCCCCCTCTTCGACGACTACGAGCTCGCCGGCCGCGCCCTTCGCCAAGGGCTCCGCTTCCGGCTGACTCCCTCCCCGGGAGCCGTCTGGCGGATCCGCCGCGGGCCCATCTCCGCGGAACGGACCCGGACCTTCGCCCGCCAAAAGGCGACCGTCTTGGAAGAAATGGCCCGATGGCTCGACGAGAGCGGCGGGTGGACCCCTTCTCTCCGCCGCTCCGGCGGCGAGGCGTTTTTCCTGGTCGCACGATGGCTCGCCCGCAGCGGAGAGGCCCAGGAAGCGGAGCGCTTCTTTACGAAGGCTTCCGCCCGCGGCTGGCTGCGCGCGCCGCGCAGCCCCCTCTACCGGATCCTGCTGGGCGGGCTCGGCTTCTCCCGGGCGGAACGGTTTTCGGCGGCGCTCCGCCACCCCTCTCCCGCATGACCGCGCCTCTCGTCACGATCGGGATTCCCGCGTACAACCGGGAGGAGTGGATCGCCCAAGCGGTCGAGAGCGCGCTCGCCCAGTCCTGGCCCAACAAAGAACTGGTCGTCGCCGACGACGGCTCGACCGACCGGACCCGGGAGATCCTGGAAGGCTTCGGGGATCGGATCCGGCTCCTCTCTCTTCCGGGCAACTCCGGCCCCGCAAGCGCCCGCAACGCGATCCTCGAGTCCGCTCGGGGAGAGTGGATCCAATGGCTCGACAGCGACGACTACCTCCTCCCCCGGAAGATCGAGACCCAGCTCCGCGAGGCAGGCGGGGAGTCGGCCGACGTCCTCCTCTCCCCTTCCCGGATCGAACCGTGGGGGCCCGAAGGACCCAAGCCTCATTGGACGGCCCGGCTCCCCGAATCGCCCGATCCCTTCTACCTCTGGCTCGCCTTCTGGTTCCCGCAAATCGGAGCCCAGCTCTGGCGGCGCGAAGCGCTCCTCCGGATCGGCGGCTGGAGCCCGGGCCACCTGGTGGACGACTACGATCTCTACGCCCGCTCCCTCCAGAAAGGACTCCGCTTCCGGTTCACTCCTTCTTCCGGTGCCGTCTACCGGATGGGCCGAAGCTTCTCCTGGACTTCGTCCAAGCTGCACCGGCTCCTTCCCGCCCACAACCAGGAGGCCGAGGCGATGCTCGCCTGGCTCGCGGCTGAGGGGCGGATGACGCCCAAGCTCGCCGAAGCCGCCGGCATCGGCTTCTTCCAGAGGCTGGGCGCCTACAAGCAGTTCGATCCGGCCGCGGCCGACCGGCAGCTCGCCCGCTACGGCGAGTGGATCTGGCCGGTCCTTCCCTCTCGGGACCGGCGGCTGCTCCGCCTCGGCCTCTCCTACGCGCAGGCGGCGCGAATCAAGGAGCTGGGCAAACCCTGGATGTCCCGGCTCGAATGGCTCCTCCGCTCGCTGCGGCGCCGAGCCGCCGCGGAGGGCTCCGTCCCATGACACAACGAGAACGATGGAAGGGCTATGGACGGCTCCTCCGCACCTTTCGCAACTGGCCGCTCTATTTCCTCCATCGACGGGGCTTCCTCCGTCAGCCGGAAGTCCTGGAGTTCCGCACCCGAAGGGGATACCTGCTCCCGCTCCCTCCGGCCCGGATCGGAGATTTCCACGAGATCTTCCTCTCCCACCACTACCTGCTCCCGGCCTGGTCGAGGGATCTCCGCCATTGTCACACGGTGATCGACATCGGGGCCAACATCGGGCTCTTTTCGCTCTTCGCGGCCGAGCAGTTCCCCGAAGCACGGATCCTCGCCTTTGAACCCTGGGAGGAGAACTTCCGCTATCTTGAGAAGCTCGTCCGGGAGAACCGGCTTCCCGTCCTTCCCTTTCGAGAGGCCCTGTCGGCGTCCTCGGGGACCCTCTCCCTCCACCTCCCCCGCTCGGAACGCTTCTCCAGCCGCGCCACCGTCTTCCCGCAGCCGCCGGGTCCCTCCTGGTCCAGCCAAGAGGATCTTCGGATCGAGGTTCCCTCCGTGACCCTGGAAGAAGTCTTTCGCCGGGAAAAGCTCGCCGTCTGCGACCTTCTCAAGATGGATTGCGAAGGCTCCGAATACTCCATCCTCTACGGGACTCCTCCCGAGCTCCTCGCCCGCATCCACCGGATGGCCATCGAAGTCCATTCGGGGAGCGCCCCCGGCGAAAACCCGGCCCGCCTCACCGCCTACTTGAGCGCCTTGGGCTTCCTCACCACGAACCGGGCAGCCACCGAATTCACGACCATGCTTTACGCCTGGCGCAGGCCGCCGAATTGAGCAGCCGCGAAAAGGCCCTTTTCAATCGGAACACAAAGGCGCATGCTTCGCCGCACCCCTTCCCCCATGCGCTTCCTTCCCCGAGCCAGCCTTCTCCTCTGGCTGGCGCTGGGAGCCCCCTCCCTCCTGAGCGCCGCCACCTACCAGGTCGACTCCGCCCGGAGCAAGGTCGAAATCCTCGTCATCCGCGGCGGCCTGCTCGGCTTCCTCGGCCACGATCATGAGATCGTCTCCTGCAAGCTCACGGGAACGATCGACTACAGCCCTTCTTCGACCGCTTCCCTCGGGGCCGACGTGAGCCTTCCGGCGAACTCCTTGACGGTCGTCGACCCCCAAGTCCCGCCCGAAGAGCGCCGGGAGGTTCAGTCGACGATGCGAGGCGAGCAGGTGCTCGACACCGCCCGCTACCCCGAGATCCATTTCACCTCGACGGGAACCAGCCCGACCCGCGATCCGACCCAGGTCCTCGTTTCCGGCGACCTCTCCCTCCACGGCATGGTCAAAAAGATCGCCTTCCCCGTCCGGTTCCTCCCGTCTCCCGGCACGATCCGGGTCGCCGGCACGGCCAAGGTGCTCCAGACCGATTTCGGAATCCAACCGATCCGGATCGCCGGAGGAACCGTGCGGATCAAGAACCTGGTCGAAGTCCACTTCACGCTGACCGCCCGGGGAGGTCCGGACGGCGCACGCTGACCTGCCTGTCTCGCCCAGTTCGTCCCCAAGACCGCTTGCCAGCCAGGCAGGCTAGCAGCGTGTCGGCCTTAGTACGAGAGCTTGCCACGATGCGGCGGCAGTCCGACGCGGCATGGAGAGTGATTGTCTCGGGAACCGTAAAAACCAGGATAATCCGACGGCCGTTCTAGCGGAGAGCGGCCATAGGGATCCAATCGTCAGGGAACCGGGCTTGCGGGC
>NZ_CABFVA020000024.1 GCF_902143375.2 Methylacidimicrobium tartarophylax
ACGGCAAGCCGTCCGGTTTGGGCTGTTCCGCTTTCGCTCGCCACTACTTACGGAATCGCATTCGCTTTCTTTTCCTCCGCTTACTGAGATGTTTCACTTCGGCGGGTTTGCTCTTCTGGCCTATGAATTCAACCAGAAGTGACGCGACATTACTCGCGCCGGGTTACCCCATTCGGAGACCCTCGGATCACAGCGTGCTTCCCGCTCCCCGAGGCTTATCGTAGGTAGCCACGTCCTTCGTAGTCGTTCAGCGCCAAGGCATCCACCATGCGCCCTATGTAGCTTTTAGTCGCCGTCTTCCGAGCATCTACGCTTACGCGCAGACCTCTTTAAGACTCCGGCAGAAGCTATAATGGCTTCTCTTCTGTTGCCTGCAGTTTTCAAAGAACGGCTTCGCCTTGATGGCAATGAAATGGAGACTGGCGGCCTTGCTACAACCCCCGCTCTCCATTTCGCTGCCATCCCACTTTCTGGGCCTGACTGGGCTCGAACCAGTGACCCTGCGCTTATCAAGCGCATGCTCTAACCAACTGAGCTACAGGCCCCCGAAATCGTGCAAAACAGTCTTCACTTTCCCTGGAGGCAAGGGGATTCGAACCCCTGACCTACAGCGTGCAAAGCTGTCGCTCTACCAACTGAGCTATGCCCCCGTCAATCGGATAGGACATACCTGTTCGCCCAACCAATGGCCAACGACTTCTTACGAAGCAGAATTGAATTGTGCGGGACACCCGTGAAACTCCTTGCGGAATTTCGCTTCCCTCTTCGGTTTCCCGATGAGGCAAGTCGACCTAGTCCGGGAATTGTTGCAGGACTTACGCCCTACTCCAACCCGAACTTACTCCTTAGAAAGGAGGTGATCCAGCCGCAGGTTCCCCTACGGCTACCTTGTTACGACTTCATCCCAATTACTAGTCACACCTTCGACGCTCAAAAGAACGGCTTCGGGTGCACCCAGCTTTCAGGATGTGACGGGCGGTGTGTACAAGGCCCGGGAACGTATTCACGGCGCCGTAGCTGATGCGCCATTACTAGCGATTCCGGCTTCATGAAGGCGAGTTGCAGCCTTCAATCCGAACTGGGCTCGGTTTTGGGGATTTGCTCCACCTCGCGGTCTTGCTTCCCTTTGTACCGAGCATTGTAGCACGTGTGCAGCCCTGGCCATAAGGGCCATCCTGACTTGACGTCGTCCCCACCTTCCTCCCCCTTGAAGAGGGCAGTCTGTCTAGAGAACCTTTCGGCAACTAAACACAGGGGTTGCGCTCGTTGGGGGACTTAACCCAACATCTCACGACACGAGCTGACGACAGCCATGCAGCACCTGTGCAGCTCGCCCTTGCGGGCCATCCCGTTTCCGGGACTGAACGCTGCATGTCAAGGCCAGGTAAGGTTCTTCGCGTTGCATCGAATTAAGCCACATGCTCCACCGCTTGTGCGGGCCCCCGTCAATTTCTTTGAGTTTTAGCCTTGCGACCGTACTCCTCAGGCGGTGCGTTTAATGCGTTAGCTTCGGCACCGGCGGGGTCGAATCCGCCAACACCTAACGCACACCGTTTACAGCTAGGACTACCGGGGTATCTAATCCCGTTTGCTCCCCTAGCTTTCGTGTTTCAGAGTCAGGTTTCGTCCAGGAAGCCGCCTTCGCCACCGGTGTTCCTCTCGATATCTACGCATTTCACTGCTACACCGAGAGTTCCGCTTCCCCATCCGAACCTCTAGCCAGACAGTTTCGAACGCAGTTCCTCCGTTAGGCAGAGGGATTTCACATTCGACTTTCCCGACCTCCTACACACCCTTTACGCCCAGTAAATCCGAGCAACGCTCGGGACCTCTGTATTACCGCGGCTGCTGGCACAGAGTTAGCCGTCCCTTCCTCTCCGCATACTATCAAATCCCCCTGCTTATTCGACAGATGGACCTTGTTCTGCGGTGACAGGAGTTTACGACCCGAAGGCCTTCCTCCTCCACGCGGCGTCGCTCCATCAGGCTTTCGCCCATTGTGAAAAATTCTCGACTGCTGCCACCCGTAGGTGTCTGGGCCGTGTCTCAGTCCCAGTGTGGCTGGCCATCCTCTTAGACCAGCTACCCGTCATAGCCTTGGTAGGCTTTTACCCCACCAACTAGCTGATAGGACGCGGGCTCATTCCGAAGCGCGAGGCCTTTTCAGGTCCCCCGCTTTGATCTAGCTAGGCTAGACCACATGCGGAATTACCCCGGCTTTCGCCGGGCTATTCCCCACTTCAGAGTAGATTCCCACGCGTTACTCACCCGTTCGCCACTAAACTTGCCTCCTATTGCTAGGAAACAGGCTCCGTGCGACTTGCATGTCTTATCCACGCCGCCAGCGTTCGCTCTGAGCCAGAATCAAACTCTCCGTGATGAAGAGATGATGCTGACTTTCCCGGTCTAGCCGGGATTGCTCTCCCTCCCTTCGTCGCCGAAGGGTGGATCGCATCACAAAGCTATCTGCAAAATTGGGCGTCCCGCACAATTCAATTCTGTTTCGCTTTGGCGAAACCATTTTCAAAGATCATCCTCCACGCTCTCTCGCGTGAAGCCGCCTTATTCCCGGCGGAGAAGTTTGACTATCGGAAAAGAGCCCATCGAAGGCAAGGCCTTTTTGCAAAAAAAAGCGCGCCCAGGGTAATCGGCCGTATGGTTTCGTTCTCGGGACGCCGGCTTCAAGATTTGACAAGAGGCCCATCAGAGTCCATGGGATAGTCCCTCGTGAGCGAATCCTCCGTTTCACCGCCTGACCCTCGGCCTCCGGTGCTCCCGGAGCCAGTGGAACCGGCGGCCGGATCCCGGCTGCTCGTTTTCGCGCTACCGCTGCTTTCTCTCTTGCTCTCCTTCTCTGGATCGGCTGCGCTGCCGCTGATCGACCGGGACGAGCCCCGCTTTGCCGAAGCGACTCGCGAAATGGGAGCGCGGGGAGAGTGGAGCGTGCCTTTCTTCAACGGAGCCTATCGGCTCGACAAGCCTCCTTTGATTTACTGGCTCATGGGCCTATGCTTCCGCATTTTCGGCGAGAACGAGATCGGAGCTCGGATGCCTTCGATTCTCCTGACCGCCCTCCTCTGCCTCTTCCTCTTTCTCATGGGCCGGTCCCTTTTCAGCCTCCGAGCCGGAATCGTCGCCGCCCTCTCGGGAGCCACCTCCCTTCAGTTTCTCATTCACGGCCGGCTCGCCGTGGCGGACATGCCGATGGTTGTCTCGATCGTCCTTGCTCAGTGGGCGATTCTGCGTCTCTTGGAAGGAGCGAGGCCGGCCTGGTCTTGGATCCTCTGGCTCGCCCTCGCCCTCGGCTTTCTCGCCAAAGGCCCCGTCGCCTGGGCCGTTCCGCTCGTGAGCCTTCTGCTTTGGCGCTTTCTCCTCTGGAGAAGCCCCGTTCCGTGGAGGCGGCTGCATGCTCTCCGGGGATCAGCCATCGCGGTCGGCATCATTGCCCTCTGGGGGATTCCGGCTCTACTTTCGACTCATGGAGCCTTTTGGACCGAGGGGATGGGTGAGCACGTTCTCCGTCGCGGCGTAGAAGCGTTCGATGGCCGACCCCATTTCTGGGGCTACTACTTGGTTTCCTCCCTCCTCAGCCTCTTCCCATGGTCCGCTTTTCTCGGCTGGATCTTGGTCTCACTCCGGCTGAACTACTCTTCCCGCTCCGCCTTTCTTCTCTCCTGGTTTTTCGCTCCCTTTCTCCTCTTCACTCCCTACGCCACGCAACTGCCTCACTACCTCTTGCCCGGATTTCCCGCGTTCTTTCTTCTCTTGGGCCAAGCAGCGGCCACGGCTCGGCCTCGAAGAGTGAGCCTCGCCATTTTCTGGACACTCTGGAGCGTGGGCTTCCTTGCCGGAAGTTTTGCCCTCTTGGCGACCTTGGTTCGCCCTTGGGAACCCCCTTATCGAGCCCTTCGTCCCGCCCTTGGGGCGCTCGGCGGCATCCTTCTATCGCTCTGTCTCACGGCGCTGGTGGCGAAGGCCACCCTGTTTTCCGCAAGCGCAGCTTCGCCTAGGGCTCGTCCTTCCCCTTTCTTCCTCCCCATTGGTCTAGGACTTTCGGTCCTTGCGCTCGCGAGCAGCTTCCAGGTGCTGGGAACCAGTGTGCGGATGGTGGAACCGGCGCTCCTCCTCCGCAGCCTATGGAAAGATCTTCCCCGGGAGACCGTCTTCGTCGCTTCCGGCTATACGGAACCGAGCCTGGTCTTCTACTCCGGTCGCCGATGGAGCATGGAGTCGGGAGAGAAGAGTCCAGGCTCTTTCTCGGGCACAACCGCACCCTTTTTCTGCGTCCGCCTCGAGAGGGAGAGAACTTTGCGGGACGCGCTCCAGTGGCTTTTGTCGGGCCGCATGCCCGTCCAGGTTCTCCCTACTCCCTCGCTCTCTTCCGCCCGATCGAACGATGTCGGGATCAAGACGGCCCGCATCGAGGGTTTCGATTCGGCCCGCTTTTCCTGGGTTGACCTGGAAGTTCGCGTTGGTCCGCAGCCGATGGAGAGTCCGGCAAAGCTGCCATGAGGCCGCCACGCACGCGCCCGGAGTGCGGGCGCGAGCAGAGGCTCACGCGTCGAGCGGGGAGCCTGAGAACCGAAGGATCGTATCGACGGGGGGACGCGAGTCATCGACATGGGGAAAGTCCAGGATATAATGCAACCCACGGCTCTCCCGGCGCTCCAATGCCGAGTCGACGACCAAGGACGCAACCAGAACGAGATTCCGGAGATCCAGCAAGTCCGCGTTGAGACGATAGCTCCAATAATACTCGCGAATCTCCCTCGCCAGATTCTGGAGGCGCACGCCCGCGCGGCGCAGCCGTTTCCTCGTCCGGACGATCCCCACGTAATCCCACATGAGTTCGCGAATCTCCCTCCAGTTATGCGCCACGACCACGAGCTCATCGGGATCCGCGGCCGATCCTTCGTCCCAAGGAGGAATGGGGACCTTTCGTGAAAGCGGCCCTGCCGCGATGCTCGCTTTGGCCGCCCGGTAGGCAACAACAACGGCCTCTAAAAGGGAATTGCTCGCCAGCCGATTGGCGCCGTGCAAACCCGTACACGCGACTTCACCTGCGGCCCAGAGACCCGGCAATTCCGTCCGCCCGTCCACGTTCGTCACCACCCCTCCACACTGATAATGGGCTGCCGGGACCACGGGAATGAGGTCCGCTGCCATATCGATACCGTACCGAAGGCAGGCGGAGTAGATCGTCGGAAACCGCTTCTGGAGGAACTCCTTCCCCTTCCTGCGGATATCGAGATAGACGCACGGATGCCCGCTCCGCTTGGTTTCGGCATCGATCGCGCGCGCCACGATATCGCGCGGAGCAAGCTCGGCTCTCGGGTCGACGCTGGATAAAAATCGGTTCCCCTCATGATTGAGGAGCAGAGCCCCCTCGCCCCGCAGCGCCTCACTGATCAGGAAGCTCTTCGCCTGAGGATGGTAGAGACAGGTAGGATGAAACTGAATGAACTCCATGTTGGCAACCGGCACTCCGGCTCGAAAGGCCATGGCAAGGCCGTCCCCGGTCGCCACATCGGGGTTGGAGGTGTAAAGATAGACCTTTCCGCAGCCGCCTGTCGCCAACAAGGTATGGTGGGCACAGAACACTTCCACTCTGCCGGAAGTGCGATCCAGGGCGTAACAGCCAAGGCATCGATTGTCGGCGGAGTATCCCAGCTTCCCGAGGGTGATCAAATCGACGGCTTGATAGTGCTCGAAAACCTGGATTCGGGGATTCAGGGAAACGGCCTGCAAGAGAGCCCGTTCAATTTCCTTCCCCGTGGCATCGTCCACGTGAAAGATCCGGCGGCGGCTATGCCCTCCTTCTTTCCCTAAATCCCACGACTCTCCCTCCTCCCCCGGCAGAGTAGCAAAGTGAACCCCCAACCGGGCTAGGTCGCGAATCCGCTCCGGCCCGTCCTCGACGATTCTGCGGACGACCCCTTCCTTGCAAAGCCCGCTCCCCGAATTGAGCGTGTCTTGGATATGCAGATCGAAAGTGTCGGTCGCGGAGGCGACGCATGCGACCCCTCCCTGAGCGTGGAGGGTGTTCGACTCCTGAGCGCGACCCTTCGTCAAGATCGCCACGGTCCCGGCTTTGGAGACCTCGAGCGCATAAAAAAGGCCCGCCAGTCCGCTCCCGATGACCAAAAAGTCAAATTGCTTCAGGGATTCCATACGGTTCCCTCCTTTCCCTGCTCTCTCACTTCCGCAGCGAGAGCCCCGACGCCTTCTGCTTTTTGACGCGATGCAGCGTAGGCACGGGTTTGCGCAGATTCCAATAGGTCTGCGCCATGGAAACGAGGTTGTTCACCGTCCAGTAAAGAGGCAGGGCCGCGGCGAAGTTGTAGAAGAAGACGAGGAAGAAGACGGGCATCCACTGCATCATGCGAGCCTGCGGGTTCTCGGCCTGCGGCGAACTCATCCGTGCAACAATGATCTGCGTGCCCACCATGATGAGGGGCAGCGGGTTGATATCCAGGCCGATGCCCGGCAGAGTCGCCACGGTGTCCGGTCGAGTGAGATCGTGGATCCACAAGAAGGATTGATGCCGCAGCTCCACCGCGCTTTGGAGCATGGTGTAAAAGCCGATGAAGATCGGAACCTGTACGGCCACCGGAAGGCAGCCTCCGATCGGGTTCACTCCGAACTCGCGGTAGAGCTTCATGAGCTCGGCCTGCGCCTTCTCGGGCTGCTCCTTGTACTTCGCCTGCAGTTCCTTGATTCGCGGATTGAGCGCCTGCATCTCCTTCATATGGCGGTTCGCCTTAGACTGGAGAGGCCAAAAGACGGCCTTGATCCCGAGGGTAAAGACAATGATGACCACTCCGTAGTTCGGGAGAAGCTGATGCAAGTGAACCATGCACCAGAGCAGGGGTTTTACGATCCAGCCCCAGAACCCGTAATCCATGATTCGGTCGGTTCCTTGTCCCAGGCTTTTCAGCAAGCTGTACTCTTTGGGCCCGGCGAAAACGGTGTACGTCGTTGCGAGCGAGGAACCGGGAGGAAGCACGATGTCCGGGAAGGAAGCCCAAGCCTTTAAACCCGACGGCGGCTGGCCCTTACCCCCTCCGGGAAAGTCAAGCAGGGGCTCGGGCAGGCAGATGAGACGGTCGGGGGGAAGGGTTCCCGGGGGGAGGAGCACCGTGGCATAGAACTGACTTTTCACCGCAACCCAGCGCATCGATTCTTTGGGACTGTCGATCAGCGAGCGGGCTCCTCTCCATTGGAATCCAAGAAGTCCGGCAGAGGCAAAATCCGGCAGGCCAATCCGACCCAGCTTTCCCTGGAGAGAGAACCAGTTCGCCGCAATGGAGCCCGGAGGATCCTGCCGGTGGATCGGCTCCCCCAGTCCGACGAAAAGTCTCCACCGCGGGAGGGTGACCTCCCGAGGCGCCGGATTGACCCACTGTTGGTTAAGCCGGACCTCGTACCCGGTGTTGAGCTGATACCGACGACGCAGTTCCACGCCATTGGCCAGGGTGCGGACAAAAACGACGTCCTTTCCTTCCTGGCTACAACGATAGGCCGCCAGAGCCGTCCCTTCCTCCCATCCCGTCAAATTCAAGACCGGCTCCCGGCTAAACCGGTTGAGGACGAGCGGCTCATCTCCGTGTGCGCGCTGATTCTTGAGTTCGATCGAGCGAATGGCCCCTCCCCAAGAGGTAAAAATGACTTTGATCTGCGCATTTTCGAGAACGGCCGTCTCCTCCGGAGGGAGAGTCCCCGGGCTCGGAAGCGGCTTCCCGGACTCAATCTCGCTCGTGCCTGCGCCCGCCCCCCCTTCCGACACGGTGGTCGGAAGCTTGAGCCCCTCCACGGGACTGGTCGTTTGCGCCGCTTTCGGCGCTTGGCGCGGACCGTAGTGTGTGAGCACGTACCACTGCCACGCAAAGAGACCGACCACGCAAAAGATCAGCCCAATCCATCCCTTTCGATCCATCGTATCCTTTCCCGATCTACCGCTTTTTGTCCCTTGGTCGCTTTGCGCCTTCCCCCGCTCCCTTGCTGCACCAGACTGAACCGGCCTCTGGACCTACCGCAATACACTCATCCGCAACGTCTAGTAATCGCGGAATCCCCTGTTCCGCCGCGCCTACCCTTGTCTTGCGGAGAAGGCCGACCGCATCCCGGCACGGGATCCCACCCCGAGGTCCCCCACGGATGACACCGCAAGAGGCGTCGCAAACAGAGCGGAAGTCCCCGCCAGTATCCGAATGACTCTACGGCCTGACGGCAATATTCGGAACAAGTCGGCACGTGCCGACAACATCCGTACAATCCGAAGGTTTGGCGCACCGGGGTCAGCACCACGCGATAGATCGCCAGAATCCAATGAATGCTTCGCTTCACTTTCCCCGAGCCTGGGCCGCCAATTTTACCATTTTCTCTTTCAGCCGCCAGAAGTCGAGCGAAGCCGCCGAGCGTTTCGCAACCCACCCATACACCCAAGGGTCTTCGGGACGATGGACCCATAGGCGAAACACCTCGCGCATGCGGCGCCGAACGCGATTACGGACAACGGCGTTGCCAATCTTTCGTGGCGTGGCGAAGAACACCTCTCCCGAGAGTCCCGGATCCCGAGGCAGGACGAGCAAGAGCAGAGCAGCATCGTTCAGACGTCTTCCCGATGCAAAGAAAAGCCCAATTGCGCGCCTCTTTCGTATCGTCTTCGTCGCAGGAAGCTCGGCCGGCGACCGACTAAGCGCCGGTATGACGGGCAAATTTGCGCTCTACGCCCTTGGGAACGAGTCGGTATCGGCCTTTTGCCCGGCGACGCCGGAGGACGATCCGCCCGGTACGGGAGCGGGTTCGCTCCAGGAACCCATGCTGCCGTACTCGGCACCGCTTCGAAGGTTGGTAAGTTCGTTTCATTCGTTCTTCCTCACTTTTCTTCTCACTCTTCTCCTCACTCCTTTACTCCGTCCCCTCCCGCTGCCGAGCCGGTTGCCGGATGACCATGCCCCGCCAGCATTCCTTCTACCAGACGGCTCGCCTGACTACCAAGGAGATCTGCTACCTCTTCGAGCGCTCGCTTGGAATCGCCGGGTGAGAGCACGGCCAACTCATTCCTCGCGCTCCTGAGGATGCCCTCCACTTTCCTCTGCGTCTTCGGCAAAACTCCATTTTCGGCGAGCAGGGGCAAGAGATCATCCCTGCTGGTAAAATGTCCTCGATGGAACGCCTCGATCAACTCGTTTCGACGCGTCCCATCTTTCGAATCGAGAAGATAGAGAATCGGTAGAGTCGGTTTTCCCCCTCCCCAATCCGTCCCCAGGGTTTTGCCCGTGACCTCTTCCTTCCCTAGGAGATCCAAACAGTCGTCATAGATCTGATAGGCGATTCCCAAAGCCATGCCATAACGACCCAAGGAACGGCATACGTCATCCGACCCGCCGTTGAGCCAAGCGCTCACCTCGCAAGGCATCCGGAAGAGTTCTCCAGTTTTTCGCCCGATAATTTCTAAGTAATCTTCCTCGCGAAGATCCCAATCAAACCGACGCTGCGTCTGCAAAATCTCTCCGGCGCAGACCGTGCAGACGGCAGACGCCACTCGCTCCACGGCACCTTCCGGCAGCTTTGCACAAATCCGAAGCGCATGCGCAAATAACGTGTCTCCCAACAAGACGGACACCTCGTTCCCCCACCGCGAAGTCGCTGTCGGCTCTCCTCGCCGGATCAGAGCTCCATCCAGAATGTCGTCGTGCACCAGCGTCGCCACATGAATCATCTCCACAACGACAGCCAACTGGATGTGATCGGCCCGGACCCCGCCGCTGGCACTTGCGGCAAGGACAACCAAGAGAGGCCGCAGACGCTTCCCCCGGCTGGCCAAAAGCGCGTGAAAATGAGGGCGAATCCAGGGGTCCAGCTCGTCCGCCTGCCGCAGCACCTCCCGATCGATCTGATCCAGCGTCTCCTGAAACGCAGCAACGACGCCCAGACGATCCACCACATGCTCTTGCCACTTCTGGTCACTCAGCTTCAAAACTGTCTCCGTGCCCCACAGGGGATCCTTCTTTGCATTTGAAAAGCGCCGAACACCTTACGCATCCGCTTTTTCTTCTGTCAAACCAGGAGGAGCAGCTTCTTGATTCCAAATGGGCCTCCGATCGAAACCTTCCTGCCGAATCCCCTTCTCTTCAAAACTGTTCCTTGCCGTCTGCCCCCCACGGGCGACCAGACCGCGACAGTGCGCAAAAACGCCGAGAAAGCCCTCTTGTCATAGGCAAGGGGAATCCCGGGTGCTATACTTTCTGGCTGCGATGCAGACAAAAGTGCGATCTCGAATCGGCGGGTTCTTGATTGTTTCGCTTCTTCTGCACCTTCTCCTCACCTTCCTTTTCACCTCGGGAATCAGTATCCATCTCTTTCCGTCTGCTCCGCCGCCCAGCCCTCCACCGCCCAGCCTGACCATGCTCCAAATGGTTTCCCCTGACACGTTCATGCCCACCGAAGAGTGGCAAAAGAGCGACAAGATCGACCCGCGAACCCCCTTACAGTCGGACCGCAACACGGCTCTGCGGAGCGAGCGACGCGACGCGCAAAAGGATTCGCCCGTCCCTCAGATGCAGGGACATCCTCGCTCCTCCATGACCTATCAGGATCAACCGGCGAGCCGTCCCTCCCCGCCGCGGCCTTCCGGCCCCTCGCAGCCGTCCCGTCCCCAGCCGCAAAGCCAACCCTCTGCGCAAGCTTCGCCATCCAAATCTACGCCGGTTCAAAAAAAATCGGCGGAAAAGCCGGAGAAGGCCACCGAAAAGCCAACGGAGAAACCGAAGCAGGAAGAGAAAAAAGTCGTCAAAGAGGAAGCCGAAGCCCCGAAAGTCGCCGATCCTCGGCGTCCCGATGTTTTTCCGAGAGATCTCCCGAATGCCAAGCCGCTGCTTCCCTTTTCTCCTGAAAAGCCGAAAAAACCGGAGGATGCCGCAAGCCATAAGCAAGGAGAGAAGCTGGCCGAGGAAACCTCGCAACCGGAAGCCAAGCGGCCGCGGCCGGAAGATCCGACTGAAGAGAGTCAGCAGCGGCCGGAACAGAAACTCGAGCCCGAAGCCACTCCTCCTCCCGCTCCGCCCCCTTCCCCGGCGTCACTGCCAAGGCACAGAATGCAGCTCGCCGGCGGACGCACCGCGGAGATCGGACCCGCTTCCCCCGCCACCCGGGAAACGGAGTTGGGCCGCTACAAGGCCCGGATGTACCGCGCCATCGGCTCTCGCTGGTATCTTGAGGTCGAGCAGAACATGGCTCTTCTCGCTCTTGGCTCTGTCCAGGTTCGCTTCTACGTCCAATCGGATGGAACCATCCGGAACCTGCAAATCGTCTCCGAGGATGGACGCACCGAGGTGCTGCGAACCATTTCCAACGACTCCGTCCGGCTTTCCGCGCCCTTCCAGCCGTTCTCCGAAGGGATGAAAACCCAACTGGGATCAGGGTTCTGGGAAGAGATCACCTTTAGCATCTATTAGCCTGCCTGTCTCACAAGCGTCCTCCTGCGGCTTGCGAAATAGACCCGGCGGCCTTCCGGGCTCGCTCCCTCCGGCCGGAGCCCACGATTTTCGACTAGCATCCGAGCGCCAATCGTGATAATGGAGTCTTGCGACTAGTGTAGCGGCCCGATGCCCGTGAGGCGCCTTCTTTCTTTTACAGCCGAATCCGTCTACTTCATGAGGCCCGCGCAAAATCCATACGACAACACGAGGTCAGAGGATGCTTAGCCAAGCGAACCTTTCCGACGTCTTCGGTTCCGCCAGTCGTTTCATCGATGCGGCCGGCATCTTCATCTACCCCGTCGTCCTCTGTTCCATCATCGGTTTGGCGGTCATCCTGGAGCGGGGCTTTGCGCTTCGCCGCCGCCGGATCATCCCCTCCCCGCTCGCCCTCGCCATCCAGAATCTTGGCTGGGGCGAAAGCCCCGAACGCGTGGAAAAGCTTTGTCAGAATCAGAAAACGGTGCTCAGCCGACTGGCGCGCTCCTGTCTCCAAAACATTACCTGGTCGAAGTTCGAGAACACCGAAGCTCTCCAGGTGAAAGCGCGCGCGGAGATCGCCCAACTCGAAAGGGGCCTCGTCATCCTGGAAATCATCACCGGCATCGGCCCTCTGCTCGGCCTCTTAGGGACGCTCACGGGTCTGATCACGATCTTCGGCAACGTGGGCGCTCATGGGATGGCTACGCAGGGAGCGGCGATCGCCCACGGGATCTCGGAAGCTCTTCACACGACACTGGCCGGCCTGGGGATCGCGGTCCCCTGCTTGGTTGCGCACAGCATCTATTCTCGCCGGGTGGAAGCCTTCGGCGTCGAACTCGAGAATCTCTGCTCCGATCTCCTCGCCAAGATCTACACCGAAGCGCCGGCTCCCGAATATTAATATTTATTTTAATATTCATTCAGCCGTTCGATCGGTTTCTATCCCACCCGTCGTCGAAAGACCCACCAAGCCCCGAGCAAGCTCCCTGCAGCGATCAGCGCCATGGGGATGAATTGCGGCCAAACCTCGGCAAAACCCGCCCCCTCGAGGAAGACCCGCCGCGTCACAACCAATGCGAAACGCAGGGGATTAAGAAGCGTCAGCCACTGCACCAGCTCCGGCATATTCCGGATGGGCGTGGAAAAACCGGAGAGCACGATGGCGGGGCTCAGAAAGAAAAAGCTGCCCAGAAGCGCCTGCTGCTGGGTCGCCGAGACCGAAGAGATGGTCAGCCCGATCCCAATCGTCGCCAGGCTATAGAAGGCAAGCCCCACGTAGAGCGCAAGCAAGTTGCCGACGAACGGGATGCGAAACCAGAAGACCGCGGCCAGAAAGATCAAGGTGACCTCGCCCATGGCTACCAGGAATCCAGGGATCACCTTGCCCAAGACGATTTCCGACGGGGTCATCGGGGTCACCAGGAGCTGGTCGAGCGTGCCCGCTTCGCGTTCTCTGGCGACCGACAGGCCGACGGTCATGATCGATACCACCAGCGTCAGCGTTGCCAGCAGCCCGGGCACGATAAACCAGCGGGACTCCAAGTTCGGATTGAACCAGGCGCGCGGCTGCAGAACCGCCGGAGGCGGCTTGATTCCATGCAGTGGAAGCCAGCTCGCGTTGAAATCGACGACGATCTGGCCGACGTAGCCGAGCAGGATGCCGGCCGTATTCGAGTTTCTCCCGTCGACGATCGCCTGCATCCGCGCAGGAGGAGAGGCGAAGAGATCTCGACTGAAGTTGCGCCCGATATGGATCACGAGGAGGACCTCCTTCCGGTCGATCACCTTCGCAAGCTCATCGTCGGAATGAATCCGCCCCCAGTGGCGAAAGACTCGGGAGCCCTCGAAGCGGGCGAGCAGATCGCGCGAGACACCGCTGTTCTCCTCGTCGTAACTGGCGTACGGGATGCGGTTGACATCGAAGGTGGCCGCGTAGCCGAAAATAATCAGCTGGATCAGCGGCGGACCAATCACGACAAACCGGCTCCGCTTATCGCGGAAGAGCGCTAAGAGCTCCTTGAGGATCAGGCCGAAGATACGATGCCGCATGGTTTCTCCTTGTTCATTCCAGGCTGCGCCGGGACATCCTCCAGGCGATCCCGAGAAAGAGAGCGGCCATCAGGAAGAGCGCCGCCAGATTCGGCAGGATCACGCTCCAGACATTCCCGGCCAGAAAGATCGTCTGGAGCAGGGCCACGAAATACCGGGCGGCAAGGAGATAGGTGAACAGGCGGATCGGTCCAGGCATCGAGCCGATGTCAAAAATAAAACCCGAGAGGATGAAGGCGGGCAGAAAGGTCGCGACGACCGCGACCATGCTTGCCAAGAACGTGCTTCGAAACGCGGTGGAGATCACAAGGCCCATCCCCAGCGAAGAAAGCAGGAAGAGCGCCGCGGCCAGGAAAAGCACCCAGAGAGAGCCGACAAGCGGCGCGCCGAAAAGACCGACCGCCATCCCCACGGAGACCGCCATTCCCCCCATGCCGAGAACAAAGTAAGGGCCGATCTTGCTCCAGAGGATCTCGGAGACCGAAACGGGAGTCGAGAGGAGGGCTTCCATGGTCCCCCGTTCCCACTCCCGCGCGATCACGAGCGCGGTCAACAGAGCCCCGACCAAGGTCATATTGATCACGATCACGCCGGGAGCCAGATAGTGGCGGCTTTCGAGGGCGGGGTTGAACCAGATGCGGCTCTCGACATCGACGGGCGTGAGAATCGGCTCTCCCGAGGTCTTCGCCTCCCAGTCCAGCCATTGACCCCAGACTCCTTGGAAATATCCTTCCATGAGCCGCGCCGTGTTCGCATCGACTCCATTGACGATCAGAGAAAGCGGTGCGTTTCCCTCGCGCAGTCCGCGTCTGGTGAAATCGCCCCAGAGCCAGAGAATGGCCTCCACCTTCGTCCGGCTCATCGCCTCTTCGGCAACTCCGATGCTGCCATACGGATGGGGAGCGAAGTAGCGCGACTGTTCCAGGCCCGCCACGAAGCTTGCCGTGAGCGGGTTCGGCTTTTCGACGACGACTCCGATGGGAAGGCGCAGCGCGTCCAGAGAGATCCCGTAGCCGAAGATCAGGAGCAGGAGGGCGGGAAGAACGACTCCGATTCCGATGCTGGCCGGATCGCGCCAAATCTGGATCCACTCCTTCCGCCAGAGCGCGCCCAACCGCATCGGCGCGAAGCTCATCCTTCTCCCCTGCTCCGTTCAATCAGCCGGACAAAAGCCTCTTCCATCGAAGGTTCCGGTGTTTGCGCCGTCCGAAACGGCGCTTTGATCTCGTCCGGGCTTCCTTCGGCGAGGATGCGCCCTTCGGCGATAATAATCAGCCGATCGCAAAACTCGGCTTCTTCCAGATGATGTGTCGTCACCAGGACGGTCACGCCCTGTTGGGCCATCTCCCCGATCCGAAGCCAGAGCTCCTCACGAGCGAACGGGTCCATTCCCGACGTCGGCTCGTCCAGGAAAAGCACGTCCGGCTCGTGCAACAGGGCGCAGGCGAGAGCCAGCCTCTGCTTGAAACCCAGCGGCAGCGCCTCCGCGTCCGCACCGCGGTAAGGAGCAAGCCCGAACTCCTCTTCCGCCCAGCCGATGCGTTCCGCTTGCTTTTTCGGCGGCAGACCGTAAGCCCTCGCAAAAAATTGCATGTTCTGCCGGACCGTCAGCGATGCGTAGAGCGAGAACTTTTGCGCCACATAGCCGATGCGGGCCCGTGCCGAGGCCGCTCCGGTCCGGAGGTCGACCCCGGCGACCCGGGCTAAGCCGGAGGAGGGAGGAAGAAGCCCGCAGAGCATCCGAAAGGTCGTCGATTTTCCGGCGCCGTTGGGTCCGAGCAGGCTGAAGACCTCACCGGCCCGCACATGAAAGCTGATCTTCTTCACCGCCTCAAACTTTCCGAAGAAGCGGGAAAGATCGCGGACGACGATCACGTCTTCCCCGCTCCTGCGGGGATGCTCCGCCAACGCAGTCCCAGGCACCCTTGAGTTCCCCTGGCTTTCTTCCTTCTCACCCAGGGCGGCCAGGAAAGCATCCGAAAACCGAGGCGCCACCGGCTCCGCCCGGCAGCCCCCTAGTCCCCCTTCCTCCAATCGTCCACTCAGCGAACCGCCGGCCACGAGGACCCGGACGGCCGTCCCCTCGATCGAGGAGCTCAAGACGCCGGGCATCCGGGCGAGCCGGGAATGGAGAGCCCGCGGCCCAAGCTCGTTCGACTCGACACGGAATGTTCTTCCCGCGGCCTGGGCGGCAATCTCCGCAGGGACGCCCACGCTTAAGAGCCTCCCCTTGGACAAGAGCACCACCTGCTGGCAGCGTTCGGCTTCTTCCAGATAAGAGGTGCTCACGAAGATCGAGAGGCCCTTCTCGTCCCGCAGCCGGAAGAGAATGGCCCAAAGCTCCCGCCGCGAGAGGGGATCGACTCCTACCGTCGGCTCATCCAAAAGCAGGAGCCTGGGGCTGCCCACGAGCGTGCAGACGAGCCCCAGCTTCTGCTTCATGCCTCCGGAAAGATTGCCGGAGAGCCGCTCGCGGAAGGAAGCCAGGCCCGCCATGTGCAAAAGCTCCGAAAAACGCGCCGCCCGCTCTCCTTTCGGCGCTCCTTGCAGATCGGCATACAGGTCGAGATTTTCGGCAACCGTCAGGTCTTCATAGAGGCCGAAGCGTTGCGGCATGTACCCGAGCGATGCGGCAAGCTCCTGCGGCTGCCTCGTCGCATCAAACCCCAGGACGGCAACCCGCCCTTCGTCGGGCCTCAGGAGACCCGTGATGATGCGCAAAAGCGTCGTCTTCCCGGCTCCGTCCGGCCCGACCAACCCCGTGATCAGGCCCGGAGCAATCTCGATCGATACCCCGTCAAGAGCACGGACAGTCTTCTCCCCCTTTCCAAAGCACTTGGAAATTCCCTCCAGGGATATGCAGGGCGCGCCGCTCATCTCCCCTCCTTACTCGACGGAGCACGGAGGCGGCGGCGGCGGATAGGGCTGGTTTCTCCGAATCTTGACCGTCGCCGGCATCCCCAATCGGAGACGGTAGTTGGGATTGCAGGCGTAGACGCGCACCTCGTAGACGAGCCTAGTCCGTAGCTGTGGAGTTTCGACGTTCTTGGGCGTAAATTCCGCCGTAGGCGAAATATACCCGATCCATCCGGGAAACGCCTGCCCTGGATAGCTGTCGGTATAAATCTCGGCTCTCATCCCAGGGAAGATCTTGCCGAGGTCGGGCTCCGGGACGTAAATGCGCGCCCAGACCGGATTGTCGAGCGCGACGGTAAACACGGGAGCCTGAGGGGTCACCATGTCCCCGGGCTCCAGGATGCGCACCTCGATGACGCCCTCCTTCGGCGCCACGAGCTTCCCGTCGTGGAGCTGCCTTCGGGCCAGGACGAGCGCCGCTTCGTCGGCTTTGAGCCGATCCCGCGCCTCCTTCAACACGGCAACCGCATTATCTCGATCCTGAAGGGAAACATAGAGATCCTTTGCCAGGGCTTCCGTCCGCCGATAAGTGATATCGGCATTTTCGAGCGCAGCCTGATCCACGCGGACGGTCGCCTCCGCCTTTCGCACCGCGTCGTCCAGCCTTGAGATATCGAGCTCCGCGAGGATCTGCCCTTTCCGAATCCGATCGCCCTCCTGCACCAACATCCGCTCGATGCGGCCCTCGTCGTAAAAAGCCAGTTGGATCTCGCGAATGTCGACATTCCCGTAAAAGGTCAGCCACTCCTTGGATTCGGCCTTTGCGCGGAGCCAGAGCAAGATGCCGACGACGGCCCCCAGAAAGACGATCCCGATCAGAATCAGCCCAACGACCCGCTTTCGATTCGTGGGTCGCGGATCTTGTGCAACGGGATTGTTCGCCATCGCCTTTCCCTCTATCCCTTCTTAAGCAGTTCGTTCAAGGCCCGGACGTCCTCCACCGTCAGCACGCCCGCCGCTCCCTTCAATTGCACTCGATTGAGAAGATGGTTGTAGAGGGCTACGTAGTAGTCCCTCCGCGCGCTGCCATAATCGGTAATCACGGTCAGCAGATCCACGATCGAACGGGTTCCGATCTCGTAGCCCTTTCGCGTGCCGTCCAAGCTCGTTTTCGCCGACTCCACGGCAGTTGCTGAACTCTGGAGCTGCGGAACGCTGCTTTCCAAGTTCAAAAAGGCCTCTTCCGTGTCGAGCTTAACCTGATCGACGGTATTATCGAGATAGCGTTGACTCGCCCGCGCCTGGGCCTTCGCCTGCTTGACCCGAGCGCCGATCTGCCCGTCGAAGAGGGGAACCGAAAGCGTGAGGAAGCCCGCTTCGGTCTGGATGTCGAGCGGCACCGCATTCACCCCGAGCGCCGCCGAAGATCCTACTACGGAGAGCACGGGCCACTGGGCGCGCCGGTTCTGCTCGATCTGCTGGACCGCCGCCGTCAGAAGGGAGCGGGCTTGATGGAGAAGCGGCTGATTGTCGACCGCGGTTCTCGTCCAGATCTCGATCCGATCCGGTTGCGGCCCCAGCGGCTTGAGCTCCCCGACATCCACGAGCTTTCCGACCGGGCCATGCGTGATCCGTTCCAAAGCCTTTCGGGCGATCCCGACCGCATTGGTGGCCGTCGTCAAGGTCGATTGCGCTGCATCGAAGCGAGCCTTCGCTTCCGAGGCAGCGATGACGTCGCCCCGACCGACGGCGAGAAAGGCGCTCGCCTGCTTCCAGACGCTCTCGAAGAGCTCCTGCTGCTCGGCGGCTACCCGCCGGTTGGCTTCGGCCTGAAGCACGGTCAGGTAGCCCTGGACGACGCGGAGGATCATCTGTTGTTCCTGATAAAGGACCATCGCATGCTGGGCCTGCACTTCCGACTTCGCAACCCGCAACGCCGCAATGCTCTGCCCGTCGAGAAGAGGCTGCGTCAGGAGCACCGTGTAGTATTCGGCGGTGGTGCCGGTCGCCAGGCTGAAGACGTTCCCGAAAGACAGGTTGAGGCTTGCAACCCCCGCTCCGCCGTAGGCCTGCATCTTCGGTCCGAGCGCCCAGCGGGCCACCGAAACGCCCGCCGAACTCGCGTTAAAGAGGTCTTTCTCCCGGGCCAGGATCGGATCCTTTCTCGCCGCCTGCGCAAAAACCTCGAGTAGATCCTCGGCGCGGCAAGACCAAAGGCCGAACAGACCGACCAGCGCCAGCGCGCCGAAGCACCGCAGGAAGTTCACGGCGATGCGCCAAGCTCCCGCACCGAATCGTCCCTTCAACATCTTTGCTCTTCTTCGGTTCCGCCGGAGCACTCCTTTCCCTTAAATCGAATGTCCGACTTGCGCCAGCATCTTGCCTGTGGAAGAGACACTTCCGCAACTCCTAATCCCGCGGCAAGGAATCGTCGGGCTGGCCGGTGCGTGGTGCCTGGCTCTCCGTCGCCGGCTTCTGGGAGGAATCGCCGCTGTTGTAGGGCTTCTCGAGGGCTTGGGCGAGGATCTTTGCCCCTGCCGGGGGCCGAATCTTTCCCGCCAGAATGTCCTCCGGGTTGACCTCCCGCCCATAGTATTCCCGATTGGTTTCCGGAGCCTCGGCGATCACCGTCCCCTCGAGCGAAAGTCCTCCGAAGATCCCCTGGCTGCGACTATAGGTATAGACCGCCGCAAAAGGGGTCAGCGACCCCTCGGCGGTGCGGCCCACTG
>NZ_CABFVA020000025.1 GCF_902143375.2 Methylacidimicrobium tartarophylax
GGTCGGAAGCGTGGCGGGGCAGCTGGCCCGGATGCACGGCTGCCGGGTGGTCGGAGTCGCCGGAGGAGCCGACAAGTGCCGCCATGTCGTGGAGGATTTCAAGTTTGCGGCCGCCGTCGACCACAAGGCGGGCGACCTATCGGGCCACCTGCGGGAAAGCGTTCCCGAGGGGATCGATGTCTACTTTGATGGCGTGGGCGGAGCCGTCCTCGAAGCGGTGCTCCCCCTGCTCAATCCCTTTGCCCGGATCGTCCTCTGCGGCCATATCTCCACCTATGACCGGCCGGAAACGCCGGGTCCGAAGGGCTGGGACTTCCTCCTCTCCCGAAGAGTGCGGCTGGAGGGCTTCATCGTTGGCGATCGACTGGATCGCTGGCCGGAAGCCCTCGGACGGCTGGAGCACTGGGCGGCGGAAGGAAAGCTTCGCTTCGAGGAGACGATCGTCGAAGGGCTCGAAAACGCCCCTGACGCTCTTCTCGGGCTTTTTCAAGGGAAGTCCCTAGGGAAGCTGGTCGTTGCGGTCTAGCAGCCTTTTGGCCGAGCGGGGGGCAAGCCAATGGAATATATCCTTGCTCTCGATCAAGGCACGACGAGTTCCCGTGCCCTGCTTCTCGATCGCAGAGGGGCGATCGTCTCGAAGGCGCAACGGCCGGTTTCGATCCTCACTCCGAAGCCCGAATGGGTGGAGCAGAACCCTGAAGTGCTCTGGAGGTCGCAAGAGGAAGCGGCGCGCGACGCCCTGTCGCGGGCCGGAGTCAAGCCTCGGCAGATTGCCGCCATCGGCATCGCCAACCAGAGGGAGACCTTCCTTCTCTGGGATCGGCGGAGCCTCGAACCGGTGGGAAGCGCCCTGGTTTGGCAGGACCGTCGATCGACCGCTCTTTGCCACCGACTGCGGGAGGCGGGTTGGGAAGAGACGATCCGGCAAAAGACCGGCCTCCGCCTAAATCCCTACTTTTCGGGAACCAAGCTCCTCTGGCTTTGGGAGAGCCTTCCGATGCTCTCGAGCCGTCTCAACCGCCTCTGCTTCGGAACGGTCGACAGTTGGCTTTTGGCCAAGTTGACCGGAGGCGAGGCCCACCTCACCGAGGAGTCGAACGCTTCGCGAACTCTTTTCTACGACATCTACGAGCACCGATGGGACCAAGAGCTCCTGGCGCTTTTTCAAACGCCCCTCTCCCTTCTGCCGAAGGTGGTTTCCTCGGCCGGGCTCTTCGGAAAGGGGGCCGGCTTCTGGGAGGGAATTCCGATTCTCGCGGTCCTGGGGGACCAGCAGGCTTCCCTCTACGGCCAACTCTGCTGGGGTAGAGGCGGACTTAAGACGACCTACGGGACCGGAGCCTTCTCACTGATGAATCTAGGGAATCGGCCTCCGGAGGCTGGGGAAGGCCTACTGATCTCTCCCGGCTGGAGTCTGGGCAGGCAGACGGACTACGTGCTCGAAGGAAGCGTCTTTGTCGCCGGAGCCGCCTTTCAGTGGCTGGTGGATGGTTTGCGGCTGGCGTCCAACATTGGCCAGGTCGAGGCGATGGCGCGACAGGCGCCTGATAGCGAAGGGCTGGTCTTCGTCCCGGCTCTCACCGGGCTGGGAAGCCCGTATTGGGATCCATCGGCGGAGGGACTCCTGATCGGGATCACCCGGAGAACCCGGCCTTCCCAGATTGCCCATGCCGTCTTCGAAGGAGTCGCTCACCAGGTTTGCGACGTGATTGAGGCGATGGGCCGGGCGACCGGAGTGCCCCTCCATGAAATGAAGGTCGATGGAGGGGCGGCACAAAGCGACCTCCTTCTTCAGATCCAGGCCGACCTGCTCGGCCTCCCGGTCGCGCGCTCCGGCTGCCATGAGGCGACCGCTCTCGGAGCCGGTCTCCTCGCCGGTCAGGAAGCGGGCTTCTTCTCTTCTCCGGAAGAACGGAGCTCCTTCGGTCAGATCGACCGGATCTTCTCGCCCCTTCTCGATTCACGGGAGCGTCTCCGCAAGCGCGAGGAGTGGAAGAGCGCAATCGATCGGGCTCGAGGCTGGAGACGGGAAGAGCCCGGGCCGATTTCCTCATGACGCGAGGGACGGCATTCGACCTTGTCGCGGATTCCTCCCGGCCGTGGGACTTTCTGGTCGTCGGCGGAGGGGCGAGCGGCCTGGGCACCGCCCTGGAGGCGGCGAGCCGCGGCTACCGGACCCTCCTGGTCGAGAAGTTCGACTTCGGCAAGGGGACTTCGAGCCGATCAAGCAAGCTGATCCACGGGGGGGTACGCTACCTGCGGCAAGGGCGGCTCCACCTGGTGCGGGAAGCCCTCCAGGAACGCTGGCTTCTCCTCCGCAATGCGCCCCATTTAGTCCGGCCGCTCCCCTTTGTCCTGCCGCTCTACCGGAGCACGGAAATCCCTTGGTATTTCTTGGGGCTCCGACTCTACCAAGGCCTTTCCGGATCCCACCGGCTGGGCAGGGTGGAGCGGCTCAGCCGCCCAGAGACCGTGGAGCGGCTGCCGACGCTCCGGACCGATCAATTGCGGGGCGGAGTGCTCTACTGGGATGCCGAGTTTGACGATGCCCGGCTGGCCATCACCCTCTTCCGCACGCTGGAGGACCACGGCGGAGTCGCCCTCAATGCGGCCGAGATCGTCGGCTTCTCCAAACAAGCGGGACGGATCACGGGAGCGGTCCTTCTCGATCGGCTCTCGGGCCGGGAGTACCCGCTTTCGGCCCGAATCGTGGTCAACGCCGGCGGAATCTTCTCCGATCAGATTCGTTCCCTGGACGAGCCGGATGCCACTCCCCGGCTCGCTCTCAGCCGGGGCAGCCATCTCGTCTTCCCGGCATCGCTCTTGCCGGGCAAAGACGCCATGCTGATCCCGAAAGCCTCCGACGGAAGAGTCGTCTTCGCCATCCCTTGGCTGAACCGGGTCCTGCTGGGCACGACCGAGGTTCCGGTCGAAGAGCCCGAGGAGTCCCCTCGCATGTCTTTGTCGGAAGCCGAGCGCTTATGCTTGGAAGTCTCCCCCTACCTGCCGTCGGTCTCCTCCGCGAAAGCCGTGGCGTCTTTCTCCGGCTTGCGACCTCTTCTGGCGCAGCCGGGAACTCATCGGCGGGAGCAGTTGAGCCGGGAGCATTCGATTTGCGTCTCCCCTTCCGGTCTCATCACCCTGGCAGGAGGGAAGTGGACGACCTATCGGAAGATGGGGGAGGAGTGCATCGACTCTGCCGAGCGCGCGCATGGCCTGGCGCACCGCCCGTCCCGGACGGCGATGCTCCCTCTCCATGGCGCCTGCGAGGAGGGAGGGAGCGGCCACTCGTTCTTTTCGGTCTACGGAAGCGAAGGGAAGGAGATCGAACGGCTGGCCGCCGAGGAGGCGGGAGCAGCGGAGCCGATCCATCCCTCGCTTCCCTACGCCGTCGCCCAGATCCTCTGGGGAATCCGGAAGGAGAGGGCGCTGGGCCTGGAGGATCTGCTGGCTCGCCGGACTCGCGCGCTCTTTCTGGACGCTCGCGCGGCCCTAGAGTCGGCACCCCGGCTCGCCGGTCTTCTCGCCCGCGAGTTGGGCCGCCCAGATTCGTGGAGGGAGGCCGAGCTTGCTGCTTTTCAAAAAGCCGCCCAGGCTTACCTCCCGCCTGAGCTCCCTTCCACCGATCGCTGATCCGGCTTTCGCCTCCCCCTGAAACCGAGACTCCCGAACCATTTGGACCGGTCTGCCCTCGGCGACTGTGGGCTTGGCCAGGTGTCCCGAACCGGGCTCACCCGGCCAGAGCCTCGGCTGGCACGCTCGGCGCGTCAAGCTGCGACCGTCATGCCGGCGGGATGCGCCTGCCGCTCTTTCCATGCCGCTGATTGTCCAAAGGCTTGCGCGATGCGAACGATACGTATGGACGCAGGCTCGCGGTTGGACGACGCGCCTTCAGCGGGCTGTGGCCGCCGCCAGTTTGTGATCCAGTGTGACCAGTTCGCCGCCAAGCGCGCGAGCAAGCCATAAATAGCTAGCGTCGTAGGCGGTCAAACCTGTCGCTTCGGCGAGATCAAGCGCGGCCGCGTGATCCACGGCGACTGTTTCTACCGCGAGCCGGGCGGCCAGGGGAAAGGCGGCACGTAACGCTTCCCTTTGCTCCGGATGGCGCCGCATCTTGGTCAGGCAGACATTGGCTAGTTCAAAGCCGAGCAGGGAAGGTGCGGCCAGACGGGCGCCTTCTAGGATCGTGGCGACGGCCGCAGCCTCAGGCTCCCCGAACACGAGAGCCGCCAAGGCAGAGGCGTCTACAATCTTAATGGCGCTCACGATCCATCCGGATGATCGTCGCGGAATCGGCCGGCGTATGAACGCCAAGGCGGCGGATTTCCACCAGCAACTCGGCCGGGCTCAGCTCGCGTTTGGGCTTGACCGCCTCCTCGATGATGGCGAGCAACTCGCCTTGGAGGGAACGGTGATGCCGTTCCGCCCGTTGCCGCAACCGTTCCACAACCTCGTCGGGGGCATTCTTGATCGAGAGATTGACGGACATGGTTCTAAAATGACTCCATATCGGAACCGTAACATGTCGCCGGCATTCCGGCGAGAGGGTTTCGCCGTTGTCCGGAAGTGCAAGGGAGTTGTCAGGGTTTGCATGATTATCTTCTAGCCAATCGCCGTCCATTGCTGATCGGGCGTGCGGTGCTTCGGGAGGTTGTGGCAATCCTGACCGAAAAGCGCCGCGCAAGCCCCTAGCTTTAGCCATGGGGTGAGCGGCGAGTCAAAGCTTGATGGATGCTTATGTTCCTGTATAAGAGACTGGAAAGCATTCGATGCGAGCTAACACTCAATCCTTCATTGCCGAGTTTCCATTGCGAACGGCTGCGGCGGACGAGGTTGCCCTTTCCAAGCGCCTCAATGCCGCTCGCGAGATCTACAACGCCTCCTTGGGCGAGGCGTTGCGCCGGTTGGCCTTGATGCGGCAATCGAAGGACTGGCAACGCGCTTGCCAGATGCGGAAGACGATCGTGGACGAGCGGAGCGGGAAGCGGATCGGCAACAAGGAGCGCTCCACTCTTTTCCGCAAGATCCAGGATTGCTTCGGTTTTAGCTCATTCTCGCTCCAGAAGTTCGCGGAATCCTGCCGGAATGCCTGCTCGATCCGCGATCATCTCGGATCGCACGACACGCAGACCGCGAGTCTGCGGGCATTCCGGGCCGTCCAGGCCTATGCTTTCGGCATTCGGGGCCGACCGAGATTCAAGCCGGCCAGCCGGTTCCACTCGGTCGAAGGCAAGGGCGATGCCGTGATCCGATTCCGGAAGGAGCCGGTTCTGGCCATTCATTGGGCGGGCTTGGTCTTGCCGCTTCGGCTCGATCCGAAGGACAAGCGCGGCTGGCAGCGGATCGCGCTCGAGGCCCGGACCAAGTACGTGCGCGTCGTTCGCCGCACCATTCGAGGCAAGACGCGCTGGTATGGGCAACTCGTCCAGCAGGGTGTCGCCCCTCAGGTCAGACCCGTGGGAGAGGATGTCGTCGGCTACGACTTGGGGCCATCGACGGTGGCCTTCGTCTCCGAAACCGACGCAAGCCTGGAAAATCTCTGTCCGGAAGTCGAGCAGCCTTGGAAGCAGACGCGGCGGATCTTGCGGTCCATGGACCGGTCCCGCCGCTCTACCAATCCTGGAAATTACGACACCGAGGGCCGGGTGAAGCGAGGCGTCAAGCGCTGGGTCGGTTCGGAACGCTACCAGCACAGGCTGCGGGATCTCGCCGAAACCGAGCGGCGGCTGGCTGCCGCGCGGAAGACCGCGCACGGCAATCTCGCGAACCGGATGTTGGCGCAGGGAAAGACCATCAAGGGGGAAAAGCTATGCTATAGGAGTTTTCAGAAGAATTTCGGACGGAGCGTGAAGGTACGCGCGCCGGGGATGTGGGTGGAGAGGATTCGCCGCAAGGCTGAAAGTGCTGGCGGCAGACTCACCCGAGATCGATCCCCGGAAGACTCGATTGAGCCAGTTCGATCAGACGACCGGGCAGTACGTGAAGAAGCCGCTCTCTTTGCGGACGCACGTCTTCGGCGATGGCCGTATCGAGCCTGTGCAGCGGGATCTCTACAGCGCGTTTCTCGCGAAATGCTCCGATGAGGATTTCCTCGATATCCGCCAGGTCTTAAAGGCTTGGCCGGGTGCGGAACCGCTTCTGCGACGGGCGATGTCGAGGGTAAAAGAACCAGCGAGACGGGAGGGCTTTGCCCAACCGCATGTCGAGAACGTCAGAGTTGGTCGTCCGTCGAAGGGGAAAACGGGAAGCGATTGTCTGCCGAATGGCGGCGGTCGTTCCGGCGAGGCCGGGGATGCTGTAGCGCAAGCGAGAGCCTCGGAGAGCCAGATCCATTATTCCCTAGAACCCCCTGGCTTTAGCCATGGGGAGTTTCAGTGTAAGGAATGTGCCGGATGACGTGCATCGCGCTTTGCGCGTGCGGGCGGCTCGACACGGTCGCAGGACGGAAGCGGAGGTACGCGAGATTCTGGCGGCCGTGGTCAAGCCGGAGAAGCGTTTGCGTCTGGGCGAAGCTCTGGCTGCCATCGGCCGCAAAATCGGGCTGACCAATGAAGATTTCGCCGTCTTGGAGAGCGTGTGCGATCAGACTCCGGCCAAACCGTTGCGCTTTGACTGAATGAACGTCCCGGATCTGGTTCCGGCTCTCTCGGAGCGTCAAGCTGCGACCGTAATGCCGGCAGGATGCGCCCGCCGCGCAGCCCTAACAACGATCTCGACGTGCTGGTCTAGCGAGACCAGCGCCCGCATCAGGCGTTCAAGCGAGATGTTCTGCAGTTTATAGCGTCGCACCTGAGACAGCTTGGGCTGTGTCATACCGGTGATGTGAGCGGCCTGAATCTGGCTAAGGCTGCGCTTGTCGATCAGCTCGTTCAGCTTGACCGCCAGGATAGCTTTCGCCGATAGCTCTTCCGCATCAGCGAAGCCCAGATCAGCCAGCACGTTTTCGGTGGCTTGAGGATGGTTTTTGTGCGTCATCACGATCTCCCGCTCGCACCACAACGCGCGAGCACTGCCTTCAATCGTTGCTCGATCAACTCGACGTCCGGTTGCGGCGTGGCGATGCCGGACTTGGACTTCTTTTGAAACGCATGCAGAACGTGCACGGCATCATCAATACGCACGGTGTAAACCGTGCGGAAGGCATTGCCGCGATGATCCTCCACAAGCTCATACACGCCCGAACCTAGCCCTTTCCAAGGCTTGGCCGACTTAGGGGTTCGACCTAACTGCACAACGAACAGCGCGACACCCATGTCTTTCTGGACAGGGAGAGGAAATTCCTTGAAATCCTTCTTGGAGGAACCCTCCCAGTACAGAATCTTGCGTTTCTCAGACATGAAGTATACCCGTTCGGATATAAGAGGCAACGGAGATCTTGACCCACCAGTGACCCTTCACCTCTCCGCGCACCCGTAATGGCTTGCCGCCGACTCGCCACCAGTTCGGCCGCGTCCCGCAGCGGCTCGTCCACGATGTGGACGTAGTGCATGGACTTCGCCACGGTCTTGTGGCCCGTTGGCTTCATGTTGTTCTTTCGCTGGCGATGGCGGCGGCGAGCCGCCAGCCGCGATCCTCACTCCCCTTTTTCCGTAGGATAGCCCTTCCGGGTCCAGTCCTTGGCGAAGTCTTCCGGGAGATAGAGAACCTTTGCTTGCGTAAAGCCGAGCGCCTTGAGCGTGGCAAAAGCGGGCCGGATGTTGGGGCAGACATCCCACGGGCAGCAGCCGCAGTAGAGGACGATCGTCTTGTCCTTGGGAAGGCCGGAAACGGCCTTCTTGAGCGCTTCGATGCCTTCGGGATCCTTTCCGGTGCCGACATGGACCGAGCCGGGGATGTGTCCGGCCTTATAGAGAAAGGGAAAGCCGACTTGATCGATTACGACGGCGGGTTTTCCGCTCTTCATCCAGGCCAGAAGATCGTTCGGTTGGAGGATATCGCTCGTTGTCCAGGGATCCTTGGGGGTGATCTCGATCGGGCTCTCTTCCCCACGGAGGGAAGGCGTTCCCCAAAGGGAAAGCAGAAGGAGGAGACCCAAGAGGAGGCGAGGGGGCCGGAGGGGGAGAGGGATCATGCTTGCTCGATTTTCCAAGTTTTCCGCGAAAGCGGCAATCGAGAAACTCCAGCAAGTTTTCCGAGGGTCCGACGGCCCTTCCTCGGAAGGCGGCGGGAGCGGTGCGGCTTCTGCTCCGCGGTTTCGAATCGGGAGAAGGAAATTGACAGGGCTTTGCGGGGAAGGGAGGTTGCGTCGCGTGAAAGGACTCCTGCTCACGCTCTCTTTTTTCTGTGCGCTTCTCCCGCTCGGAGTCAGCGCCCATCCGCTCTTCTCGGAGTGGATACCGGTGGAAAAGTTGGAATGGGGCCCCTTGGGGAGCGGGAGCGGGAAAGAGGTGGAGGGAATGATGGACTACCAGAGTCCTCCCAGCCGCCGCTACATCATCCTGGGATATATTAAAACCCGGTCCTGGCTCTTCGGCAGCGCTCGGAGCCGGGCAGTGGCGCTGGCGAAGGAGCATGGGGCCGATGCCATCCTCGAGTTGAGAAAGTCGACGAGGTCACCCGGGCACTTCCTCCTCGGTGGGCAATATGTCGAATCTTCGTCCTGGGTCGGCGCCTATGCTGCGATCCGTTTTCTCCAGAGAAAGAAAGAGAAGCATGCTTGGGGCATTGCGAGCGTTCTCGTCCCTCTCGGTCGAGCCGGGGTCCCTTTCTAGGGGGGAGCTCCGTGCCCCAGAGAGCGGGCCTCAAGGGTTCTGTGTCCTTTTGCGCTCCAGGCGGATCGGTTTCCCGTCTATGAGGTGGCGCTGGTCGAGAAGGGCATTCCCTTGGCGGCGGAAGACCCCATAGACTTTTCCTTCGGAGCCGACCAGAACCTGGTCCTCCCCAACCCGGTATTCCGACTCCCAGGAATCGGCTTCCGTGCGGCCATCGGGCCAGCGGACGGTCCGCTGCATTACAGCCTTTCCATCCGCCTCGAGGGTGAGCGTCAGGAGGACGGTCGACTGGTCGGGCTCGCTCCAGCTTCCGGCATACTCTCCTGCCGGGGAGGAGAAGCCGAAGCGGCAGCCGGGGACGGACAGGGCGAGGAAGAGAAAGAAGATCAGCGGGATTCCCGCACGAATCCCTTCCCCTCCTCCCGCCAGCCTACCGATCAAGCTTCTCGGCATTGATCTCGATCAAGTTCCGGTCTGGATCGAGGAGGTAGAGCTGGGGGAAGCCGGCGACCGAATGGGGATCGACCTTGATCCGGCGGAACTCGTCGGACGCCTCGGGCGTGTATCCTTTCCCCCGAAGCTCCTCGAGGGTTTCCGAATAGCTGGCGACCCGCAGCGCAAAGTGGCCATCTCGCGAGTCGATGCCCTTGCCGGTGCGCAAGGTCTGGCCCGGGGAGACAATCAAATGGACGCGCTGGCCGTCCGGAAGCGCAAACCAGGCTCCCGGGAAGGGGAAGGGCGCCCGGGGAATTTCCTGGAGGCCCAGGATCTCGCGATAGAAGGCTTTCGAGCGCTCCAGGTCGGTGACCGGGAGGGCGACGTGGTGGAGGAGGGTGATGTTCATCGGCATTCGTTCTCGGTGGAGCAGAAAAGGAAAGCGGGAGGGTCCGGGAAGCGTCTTTCTAAAACTCCTCCTGCAGAAGGTCGAAGAAGACCCGGATGCCCTGCTGGAACTCGGCCACCGGGATCCGCTCGGAATCGGAGTGGGCGCTCCAGGCGGTTTCCGCATCGAGGGTCATCGGCATGAAGCCGTAGGCCACGACTCCCTTTTGGCGCAGGTAGCGCGAGTCGGTGAAGCCTGAGCTCAGGAGCGGACTCACCACCGCCTCGGGATAATGGACGGCAACCGTCCGCTCGATGGCTGCAAAGAGGGGACTGTCCCATCGGCTCGGCGGAGTCGGATCGACCACCTCGTTCGCGACTTCGACGGTGACCGGCAGGTCGGCCACCGTGGCTTGGATCGAGGAGAGAAAGTCCGCCGGATCGACCCCGGGCAAGAGGCGGCAATCCAAGGTTGCCTCGGCGACCGAGGGAATCACATTGATCTTAGGTGGGTTGCCGACGCCCGCTGCCAGACTGGTCAAAGCGACCGAGTTTCGCTGGATCGACTCGGTGAAGGGATGGGGGACCAGCGGCGCCCCGACCCGGGAGACCATCGCTTCGACGACGGCGGGAGGATGGCCCGACTCCTTTCTCTCAAGGATCCGGTTGACCGCACGCATAAGGACGGCCGGGGCATCGTCCTTGGTTGGGATCGAGCCGTGGCCCGGTCGCCCGGTCGCCCGTAGCCGGAGCCAAACCGGCTGCTTGTCTCCCACCTGGACGAAGAAGACGAGCTTGGAGGAAGTAAAGAGATCGCGGGTGCAGAGCCCGCACTCATCGAGAACATATTCGGGTTCGATCTCCTTCCAATGGTTTTCGATCATCCAGCGGATGCCGTGCTTTCCTCCGCTCTCCTCGTCGGCGGTCGCGAGGAAGAGGATCGGCCGGGGAGGGGTGATCCCTGCCCGTTTGAGTGCCAGGATGGCCATAAGCTGCTGGATGCCCAACCCTTTCATGTCGAGGGTTCCCCGACCCCAGAGAAAACCGTCTTGGACCTCGGCGGCAAAGGGCGGGATCTTCCATCGGGAGGCATCCGCCGGCACGACGTCCATGTGATTGAGCAGAAGGAGAGGCTTACGGGTAGGGTCTCTTCCCGGAAGGCGAGCGAGGAGGTTGCGCTCTCCCCCGGAGCCGCTGCGATAGAGTTGGGGAGAGAAGCCATCCTTCTCTAGAATGTTCTGAAGAAATTCGGCCGTCCGGCTCGTGTCGGCCGGAGGGTTTACCGAGGGAATTCGAATGTAAGCCTGGAGGATCTCTAGCGCTTCCTTGCCCAGGAGAGCCCAGTCGAGGGGAGAAGAGACGGAAGGAGGCATGATCGACCGGTTTTGCCGCATCCAAGGGGTGCTGTCAAAGCGGAAAGAGTCGCCTTGCCCTCCGTGCGGCCGAAGCGGCTCCGCGGCAGATCGACCGGGTGACTCCTGCCCTCCGATCGACGTACAGAAGAGGAAAGGAACCGATCCCCCTCAATCCGGAGAATTCCCCCATGTCCTCTCTTCATGTGAACCTCACCCTAGGCCACCAGACCTCGATGCCGCACATGTCCACGGCACTCGATCCCCAGATGCGGGTCTTTTACCAGCGTAACCTCGATCCGTTCGCCTCCTCCTTGAGCACGACCGATCTCCTCCGTGCGGCAGGGAATCTCCTTGGGCTGGTCCGCTCCAGCCTTTCCTGGGCGGGACAGTTCTTTTCCCGGCAGGAGCTCCCCAAGCCCGGCTCCGCGCAGCCGAAAAGCGGGAAAGAGAACGAGGGAGAGGAGAAAAAAGAGAAGGAGGAAGGAGCCAAGCGGCCCGATCCTCGGCCGACGCCGGTTTCCGAGACAGAGCCGCAAACTCCTCCTCTGCCCACTCAGGGATCCGTGGACGAAGAGCGGGTGCGCCAGACCCGGGAGAAGAGCCGGAGGACGACCGCCGAGGCGCAGGAGAGAATCCGCACGGTCCGGAAGAACGAGCCGGCCGAGAAGCCGGCGGCGTTTGCGGATCTCCCCCGCCATTATGGGATCCGGCTGGCGCTGGAGCTTTCTCTCGGCCGGAGCCGGCGGTCCAAGGACTTGGGAAAGGAGGGGGAACGCCCATCCCAGGGCGAGACGCGTCCTGGCGCGGCGGCCCGAGCGGCTCTCCCCGGAGTTGTGTTCCGGGGCTCGCTGAGCCTTCATCTACCCTTGGCTCGGCCTTCGGCCTCCGGAAGAGGCGGCAGAGAGGGGAGGTGAGTTAGGTGGAGCAGATCCTTTTCCGGATCGATCGAACGGAAGCGGCCGGTCGGGCGTCGGGAATACTCCTCAGGGTCTCGCCGCCTGCCCGTTCTCTTCCAGGAACGCTTGGGCCTCGGAGAGGTCTGCGAACAGAAAACTGGGATGGGCCGCTTCCAGTTTTGCCCGGGTGTCATAGCCGGTCAGGAGGGCGCCTGAAAGGATGCCCGCCGCATGGGCCGCCTCGACGTCGTGAACCATGTCGCCCAGAAAGATGGCCTGGCGCGGCTCGATTCGCCCCTCCTCCCGCATTTTGCGGAGGGTCACCCGCTTGTCGGCGACTTCCGTATGGATTTCGGCGAAATAGTCGAGGATCCCGTGCCGCTTGGCCTGATCCAGGAAATGACCATTTTGAATCGTGCTCAAGAGGATCATTCGCAAACCATGGGTGGAGCAAAACTCGAGGAAGCCGGCGGCATGAGGCAGAAGGGGGATCTGCGGCCGGAAGAAGCGGAAGGCGGTGTGGTAAAAGCGATCGAGGATCTCCAGCGGGACTTCCGGAAGAATCGTCCGGTAGAAGTCGCGCAACGGAAGAAAAAAGCATTCCCGGAACTCTTCGACATTCATGGTCGGCTTCCGGTAGAGGCTGAGAACCTGATTGGCTGCCCGATGGACAAAGGGGAGGTCGTCAGCCAGGGTGCCCGACCAGTCAAGGAGGATCGTGTCAATCGGCCGACTCACAAGGGACTTCCTCGTTCTTCGATCAAGACACGCGTCCCGATCGATGCTTGTTCGAAGAGCTGAACCATCTCTTCGTTGCGTAGACAGATGCAACCCTTGCTCATCGGCTGTCCGATCGCATCCTCCCGATTTGTGCCGTGGAAGTAGATGAAGCGCTCGCGCGTGGTCAAGTTATGGGGTTCCATTCCCGCCAGCCAGAGAATTCGCGTGAGGATCAGGCTCCGCTCTCGAAAAGGGGCATCGGGAGTCCAGAGCAACCCGGTCGGCCGACGGCCGCGAAACTCCGTACCCAGGGGAGAGCCTTCTCCAATTTTCTCGCAGATGAAGTGCCACCCGCGCGGAGTTCGATAGCTTCCGGGCTCCTCCCCGCAGCCGAAAAGGGCGGTGCTGACCAGGGTCTCCCAGATCTGCTCCTTGCCGCGCAGGACGCGAACCTTCTGCTCCCAGACCGAGACATGAAACCAGATCCCCGCCGGGGTGGAGGGAAGGCCGGAGGAATCCCAGGGGTCAAAGTGCATTGAGCCGGTCGATCAGTTGGCGCAGTCGCCCGTAGGATCTGCGGTCGAAGGGGAAGCAGAGCCGGGGCAGCGAGAGGATTTCCGGCTCGTTGGCCTCGGCGGGGAGTGCGCTCGTCTTGAAAAAAGAGCCGGGCTGGACGGCGATGTCGGCAAAATCGCGCTGGATCGCCTCGAGCGCGGAGTCGTCGGGCGCCCGGTGGATGCGGAGGGCGAGAAGCTCTCCCACAAAGCGGCAGGAGTGGAAGTTGTAGTAGAAGCGCTCGATCTCCTGGGTCGCTTCCTCGAGGTCATCGGTAAAGGTAAAGAGGTGGAAGTCCTGGTCGGAAATGAGATCGCGGGAGAGCAGCTCCTTCTGCAAAAATTCCCGGAACGCACTCCAATAGGTGCCCCCGGGGTAGTCGATGAAGACCATGGGAACGATGGGAGCCTTGCCCGTTTGCATCAGGGTAAGCGCCTCGAAGCATTCGTCCATCGTTCCAAAGCCGCCGGGAAAGAGCGCGATGGCATGGGATTCTTTCACGAAGAAGAGCTTCCGGGTGAAAAAGTAGCGAAAGAAGATGAGCTTCCGGTCGCCTTCGATCACCTCGTTCGGACGCTGCTCACAGGGGAGACGGATATTCAGGCCGAAGCTCCGTTCCTTGCCGGCCCCCAACTGGGCCGCGCCCATAATCCCATCCCCGCCTCCCGTAAGCACCATGAAGCCCGCCTTCGCGATCTGCTCAGCGAACCGCCGGGCCATCCGCCATTCCGGCCTTTCGACGGCGAGGCGAGCCGAGCCGAAGATCGTGACCTTCTTGACGCCCCGGTAGGGTTGAAAGATCGCATCGGCATAGCGGATCTCCTTGAAGGCCTGGTTGATCATCCGGATGTCGCCCGATGTCGTCGCTTGACGATCGAAGCGAATGGCCGTGGCAACCATCTCGAAATACTCGCGCCGCGCGCTTCCGATTCCCGCCTCTTCGAGGAGCGCGGTGATCTTTTTGTCCAGCGTGGGCTCCCCAGTCGAGTAGCTCGCGCTTTTTTTCTCCGTCATCCGGAAGCTATAATGCGTCCGGTATCCATCATGGCAAATCTATTAGAATCGCTTTCCGAGCGGCTTGTTTTGGGCGACGGCGCGCTCGGCACCTACCTCTACTCACTCGGGCTTCCGCACCGCTATTGTCTGGAAGAAGCCAACTTGAGCCGTCCCGATCTGGTGCGGCGCGCCCATGCCGATTATTGCCAGGCGGGTGCGGAGCTTCTCCGAACCAACACAACGGGGTCCAACCGCGCCTACCTCAGCCGATTTGGCCTGGAAGGGCAAGTCGTCGCGATCAACCGGCGAGGAGTCGAGCTGGCAAGAGAGGCGGCCGGAGGAAGGGAGTGCACGGTGGCGGGGAGCGTGGGGCCGATCTGGCTCCGTCCCTGGGAGGGCAGCCTCTCGCCGGAAGAACGGCGGCCGCTCTATCGGGAGCAGATTACCGCCCTTCTGGAGGCGGGCTGCGACCTCGTCTTTTTAGAGACCTTTACGGAGCTCTCCGAAGCGCTGCTCGCCCTCTCCGTCGCCTATGAGGCTGGGGCTTCGAGGGTAGCGGTCTCGCTGGCCGTCTTCGAAGAGGGCCGCCTCGGCAACGGCGACACCCTAGCTTCCGGCTTTGCTTCACTGCGGGGTGCCGCGGCTCGGCTCGTCGGCATCGGGGGAAGCTGCGGAATCCTGGCATCCCTCCATCTTCTGGAGGAGATCGAAGTGCGGCCCGGAGATCTCCTCTGCGCCTTTCCCAATGCGGGAAAACCGGAGTTCTACGAGGGCCGGCTGAGCTATTCGGCGAGCCCTGAGTATTTTGCGGCGAGCGTCGACCGTTTCGTCGAGGAAGGGGTCCATCTTCTCGGAGGAGATTACGGAACGAACCCCCTCCACATCGCGGCGATGGCACCGGTCCTCGCTCGCCATCGTCCCCTCCGGGTCAAGCCGCGGCGGGGACGGGTTCCGGTGATCGAGATGGAGAGGGAGAAAGAGCTTCCCAAAGCGGAAGAGGAGAGTCTCTTGGACCGCTGCAAGCGAAAGCGGATCGCCATGGTCGAACTCGATTCCCCGCGAACGCTCGCCATGGACAAGTTCCTGGAAGGAGTCCGTGCGCTGGAGAAGGCGGGGGTCGACGCGCTGACGCTGGCCGACAACTCCCTGGCCATTCTCCGGGTCAGCAACCTGGCGGCGGCGGTCGCGGCTCAGCGATGCGCCCGGCTCCCGACCATCCTCCATCTCGCCTGCCGGGACCGGAACCTGCTCGGTCTTCAGTCCGAACTTATGGGACTGTCGGTGCTGGGCTTCCGTCACGTCCTCGCCTTGACCGGAGATCCCGCCAAGGCGGGCGATCATCCCGGGGCCACGTCGGTCTACGATCTCAACTCGCTCGGGCTCATCAAGCTCATGGCCAAGCTCAATGGGGGCGTCTCCGCCGCGGGTCGGGACCTCAAGGCAAAAACGAACTTCGTGATCGGCTGCGCCTTTAATCCCAATTCGGTGCAATTCGATTCGCAAGTACGCAAGCTCGAATCGAAAATCGCGGCCGGGGCGCAGTACGCGATGACCCAGCCGGTCTTCGACCCGGAGTTGATCCGGAAGAGCGCCGAACGACTGAAGCCGCTCGGCATTCCGGTCTTTGTGGGGATCATGCCCGTGCTCAACTCCCGCAATGCCGAGTTTCTGCATAACGAGGTGCCCGGGATTTCCATTCCGGAAAGCTTGCGGGAAAGACTACGGCATGTCGACGGACCGAAGGCCGCAGAGCTGGGACTAGAGGAGGCGCGTTCGCTGGCGGAAACGGTACTGGAACAGTTCGGGGGGATCTATCTGATTACGCCCTTCATGCGGTATGATCTCTCCGTCCGGCTCGTCGAGGCGCTCTTCTAAAATTTGAAAAATGGGAAAAAAGGAGACCAGAGACCGCTCTCTTCTTCGCTGCCCGCGGTCCCGGAAACGACCAGTGCCACGATCGGCAAGCATACCCCCATCTATGTCGGGACCTGCGGATGGGACTACCCGGATTGGAAGCCGCTTCTCTACGGTGACTCCCCCCGCGGGCACTGGCTTACGCTCTACTCGCACCGCTTTCCGGCGGTCGAGGTCGATTCTTCCTTTTATCGGCGGCCCCGCGCCGAAACCTACCATCGGTGGGCGGAAGCCACGCCACCGGATTTCGCCTTCGCCCTCAAGGGCCACCGCTTTGTCACTCATGTAAAGCGGCTGCTTCATCCGGAGGAGTCGCTCCGACTTCAGCTCGAGGATGCTTCTCCGCTGACCTCCAAGCTCAAGACATTCCTCTGGCAGCTTCCCGCCGCCTTCCGGAAAGACCTCGCCCGCCTCGAATCCTTTGCCCAGGCCCTGACCAAGGTAAAGGGCCCCGCTCGACACGTTCTCGAGTTTCGCCATCCTTCCTGGTTCGATCCGGAGGTGGCTTCGCTTCTCGGTCATTACCGGATCGGGTCTTGCCAAAGCGATGCGGCGGACTGGCCCTTATGGGACGCGGTCACGACCGACCTGGTCTTCGTGCGGCTTCATGGGGCCGAAGTGACCTATGTCTCTTCCTATTCCGAGAACGAGCTTGCCTCTTGGGCCGAACGCATCAGAACTTGGCATCGGGAAGCGCGCACGGTGCATCTGTATTTCGACAACACGGCAGGCGGGGCGGCGGTGGAAAATGCGCTCACCCTTCTTTCCCTTCTTTCCGCAACGGAGAGCTACGGATGAGGGTCCGGCTCGCGGCCATCCTCGCCTCCCTTTTCCTGGCATCGGGGGCCCTTTCGGCGCCGAGCGTCTCCAGTCCCCCGGCACCGGATAAGAAGATGCCCAAAAAGGGGCCGCAGATCTTTGCGGTGGTCGAATATGGTCCGCGGATCTCGCCCGAGGTTCAGTCCGAGAAAGACCGGTACCTCTCTGGGCTTTCCGAGGCGTTCGAAGACCGGGTCCAACAGGAGGCAGCTCGGAAGCGGCTTTCTCTGGCCGGGCTGGCGCTGACGCCCACCCACGGCTTTGTGGCCATCGCTTTTTTTCTGAATGGCTCGGGAGTGATTACGGAAAAGACCGTGCTCCGCAGCGAAGGAGAGGCCGCAGGACTGGTCGAGCGCACGGCACTCGACGCGCTCCGAGCCCTGACGCTCTACGTTCCCCCTCCTTCGACCGTTCGGCCCGAACTGGCGGAGGGGGCATGGAAGTTCTTCTGCTGCTGGTGGCCGCCGGACTTCGGGGGCCTCAACGACGATCTGGAAACGGCTGCCCGGTCCATCGACAAGTTTGCCGCATTCCTTGACGCCAAAGCCTCGTCCGGCCGGCCGCTGGAAATCCGGCATGGGAGGTGATCGCAGGCGCAAAAAAAATCTCTCCGTCCAGGAAATAGTTCGGTTGCTTGCGCGACATCTTGCCGCTAAAAGTAGGTGTTTTATCCCGAGAAATAAGCCGGTGAAGCTCGAAAGTCTCAAGCAGATCGCGGCGGCCTTGAACGCCGCCGGAGCCCGGTATCTCGTGGTGGGAGGGCTCGCGGTTGTTGCCCATGGCTATGGGAGATCGACCATGGACATGGATCTAGTCGTCGATTTTGCTCGCAAGAATCTGTCGTCGGTCTTCTCAGCTTTGGCCCGACTGGGCTATCGGCCGGTGCCGCCGGTCGATCCCATGGATCTTGCCGATCCGTCAGCCCGGAAGCGCTGGGTAGAGGAAAAAGGGATGCGCGTGCTTCCGCTCCAGAGCGAGACTCATTGGGAGACGCCCGTGGACATTTTTGTCATCGAGACGTTTTCCTTCGAACGGGAGTATGAGCAGGCGCTGCGTGAACGACTGCCCGGAGGGGAGCCGATCCGCTTCGTTCGGGTCGAAACGCTGATCGAGATGAAGCAGGGAGCAGGACGTCATCAGGATCTTGCCGACATCGAAGAGTTGAAGCTTTCGCTGAGCGAAGAAAAGAGAGGGGAGGAGAATGGAGCCTGAAACGGATACGGATGAGAAACTGTGGAATATGCCCCGAAATGCACAGCGGCGTTTTTTTTGCGCTCTGCCGCTCGGCAGGAAGCTGGCGATTGCGGCCGACCTTGCCGAGATGGTTCGCGCTCTCCAGCACTGTCGCCCATCTCCGATGCGCCTTGCGCATTCCGACGCCTTGAGGCCACCGGCAACCGAACCTCGGCTCGGCGGAGTCGTCGGAACCGCTCGGTCGGTGGAGGAAGTTCCCGGGCATCGAGCCACGTTCCGCTCCGCTAGCCTGACTTCTTTTGGGAGCTGTGCCAGCGGTCTTCGGACCATCTGCCTGACGGCCTTCCTCTCCGCAGTGCTGACGGCCCCCAACTGGGCGGCGTCGGACACGAAGCCGAGCAAATCGTCGTCGGAGCCCAAAGCGCGCGTGATGAAGTTCGTCCATGTGCCGGAGATCTGGGAGGAGCAGGGGCCTCGTCCGAAGAACGTCTGGATCTACGGTCGGTTCACCGCTCGCACCGCAGTTTCCGACGGCCTCTTTCTCGCCTCGGTCAATGAAGGAATCAACTGGCCGGATTGGGAGGAACATTTCAATCTCATCGACAATCCGGGAAACTATGTCTTTCGGCGCGTGGTCTTTCAGACGAAGAATCCGCTGCCGACGCTCCGGAAGGGAACCAAGTTTGCGATTCCGAAGGACCATCCGGCAAGGCTGGTGGAGATCGACCGAGTCGACGGCGTGATCACGCGGATGGTGCTCGAATCTCCTCCGGTGATCGAGTCCCAGGAAGGAGCCGGCCGGAAGGTTGCTCCGCAAGAGACCTCGGCGACGAACGCCCCCGCCCGCGAACGACCCCGGAGAGTGGTCCCCTTGGGAGCGCTGGCCGCCATCGCCAAGCAAGAGGGGGTTCATCCGGAAAACCTCTGGACCTGGGGAAAGTTCAGCGCCAGGTCAGACCTCCGGGAGGGCATCTTCACCGCAACCCCGGCTGGAGTCGAGAGCCGTCGGGTGGTCGAGTGGATCGCCGGAGCGGTCTTAATCTATCCGATTGTTGAAATTCCCAGCAGGGTCATTTTCTACGTGCATCAACCCAGGAAGATCCGGAACGGAGACGAGGTTGTGGTCAGTCCGAAGCATCCGGCGAAAGTAAAGCGGCTCTTCTTGGCAGGCGGACTCCTCGTCTGGCTCGATCTCGATCCTCCACAGACTTCCTCGATCTCCGTTCGGCTGGGGTCGAGCGGACGGCAGCCCGGCGATGCAACCCCGGCTTCCTCGAAGCCGTCTCCGGATTTCGTTCCAGGGGCTTCGGTCCCGACCGTTACTCCGCCGACGGTCTCCCCGGTGTCCACTCCAACAGAAGCCCCCGCCCCCGAACGGCTCGCAACTGGATCCCCATAGCGGATTGACCGAGTTTCTTGCGCAAGTTGGCCAAGTGAACGTGCAGGAGCCGCGGCAGAGGCATTGCTCGCTCTCGATGCGGCATCTGCGCCGCCAGCTCCGCGGCGAGGACGAGGCGACCCGCATGCCCGAAGAGATAGCGGACAATCGCAAATTCCGTAGGAGTCAGGAATACTTCCCGTTCTCCTCGCTGGAGGAGTCGCTTCTTCCCATCCAAGGAGAAGGGGGGCAGGCGGAAGAGATCCGGCAAGCCTCTTCGGCTCGGGCGCACGAAGCTGCCCAGGATCGCCAAGAACTCGATCTCGGCCCCATCGGCCGGCAGGCAGAAATCGGCGCCGCTTTCCAAGGCGAGGATGCGAGATCGAGGTTGGCCCGATTCCTCCAGGACTACGATGGGCACCCACGAAGACCGTTCGCGCAAACGCAAGAGGAAGACTTGCTCTTGCCGGCTTCTAAGAGGCCAGCGGAGCAAGACGACGGGGAGAAGCACCTTGGCGATGCGTTCGAGGGCCTCCTTGGGGTCGGTCAAGGTTTCGGAGCGAATTTCCCACTTTCGCAGAAAAACGGCCCACTCCGTCATGGTCGATGGCGCAGAGGAGACGAGAAACACAGTGAGTCGCCTTGCCGCTCGCAACGACTCTCTGGAGGGCAGGATTCCATTCATACCTGCCCGGTGAGTCGATCGCGGCCCCACCCGCAACGGGGTGCGACGAAAAAGCGGAAAAAGGGGTTTTGCGTTGGCGGGGGGCTTCTCCTTCTTGCCGGATGGATTGGCCTTCTGGCGACTCACGCGGCCGAGCCGCGGATCGCTCTCTTGCCGTCGCAAGCCGACGCCATCGGCCGGCGACTCTGGCAGAATGAGTCGGGTGGGACGTTGTTCGGGTTGACGGCGTGGAATGCCGGGGAGGATTTTGCCTCGCTCGGGATCGGCCACTTCATCTGGTATCCCTCGGGAATGGGCGGCCCGTTCGAGGAGAGTTTTCCGCAGCTTCTCCAATTCCTCGAGCGGCGAGGAGTTGCTCTTCCCGGTTGGCTTGCGCAAGCCCGCTCTTGCCCATGGCCCGATCGCCGGGCGTTTCTTGCCGCGGCCGACAGTAGTCGGATGCGCGAGCTCCGCTCCCTTTTGGCGAAAACGGTAGGGGAGCAGACCCGATTTGCGATCGAACGCTTGGAAGGCTCTCTGCCGAAGATGCTGGCCGCCGCCCCGGAGGGGGATCGCGCACGGGTCGAAAGGAACTTCCAAGCTCTCGAAGCGAGCCCGGGAGGCCTCTTTGCCCTCGTCGATTACGTCAACTTCAAAGGGGACGGCGCCTTCTCGACGGAGCGCTACCGGGGCGAAGGCTGGGGACTCCTGGACGTCCTTCAAGCGATGGAGCCGGGACCGGCCCTTCCGTCCTTCCGGCGGGCGGCTCGCTCCGTCTTGGAACGTCGGGTACGCAATGCGCCTCCCGGACGGCAGGAGGGGCGCTGGCTGCGCGGCTGGCTCAACCGGGTCGACGGTTATCGTGAGGGGAATGCGGGATAGAAAGGCGAGCTACTGCAAGGGAGCTCCTGCGTAGCCCGTGAGCTCCATGTAGCCGACGCCGTGGAGGGGCTTCTCCCGGCGGGTGCCGGAAACCCGGACCGCTCCCTCCCAGTAGGCGATCTCCCCGAGCGCATGGAGGTAGAGCTCCTGGTCGGCCATCCGGGGGGCGACTTCGAGAACCAATCCCAAGGAGGGGACCCGGATCCGCCAGGCCGCTGGGTAGCGTGCTCCGGTGTGGGGGCTCTTCCAGAGCCCAAGCCGCTCGAGCGTAAATTCCCCATAGCGGAGTCCTTGCCGGGTCCCGTCCGATTCGACCCAGCTCCCGCCGGCCGTCGTGTCGATCGAGCCGTCCTTCTTCCGAAGCCCGTAGAGCATCAGCTCTTCGCCGGAATCGAGCTGGAGGGCGAACCAGTCCCATCCGACCTGGTTCTTGCCCAAGGCGCTGGAACTGAACTCATGGTCGAACCAGCTCGTGCCGCGAAGAGGAATCGTCTTCTTCCCCTCCTCGAGCTTTCCCTGCGTCTGGAGCCGGGTGAAGGAGTAGTAGTAGGAGGCGGCTCCCGGCTCATCGGCCTTCCGGCTCAAGCCCGCCTCTCCGTGGAGCACCGGAGGCTTGCGGGAGTGGAGCATAAGATCGAGCTTTCTGTCCTTCTCCGCCGCCTGTACCCGGAGCGAGCCGTCGGGCTGCTCTTCGATCCGCCAGTCTCCGACCCAGACCTCCATCTTTCCTCCGGAGCTTCCCGCCTCCCGGAGCGCTCCTCGATCGGCTCGTTCCGCGAAGAAGAACTCTTTGGCCCCCAGGTCGCTAATCGCAAAATGGCCGAAGAAGACATCCCGGATCTTCCATTGGCTCTCCCGGTGCGGGGCTTCGCGGAAGAGGCCACGGCGGAAGAGGGTGACCTCAAAGCCGTAAGCCGCCCCGTCCGGGGAGGAGAGATTGCCGGTCAAGTACCACCATTCGATCTGGAAGTCGGGATGGTTGCCGTGGTCCCGGGGGAAGCGCCAGGCCCAGGGGCCCTGCGCGAAAGCCCAGCTCTCGGCCGGAGCCCCTTGCGCCAACCTACCCCCCCAAAGGATGGCCAGCAGGAAGAGGGTGGTGGCAGCAAGGCGGGCGCGCATGGGGAGGGCCAAGCTTACTCCATCCGCATCGCTTCGGCGACCGGAATGCGGGCGCACCGGCGGGCCGGCCAGTAGGCCGAGAGGATCGCGGTCAGGATGACGAGGGGAGGAAGCTCCCAGAGGAGCTTCCAGGGCATCGTCCACCGAACCGTCCATCCGAAGAAGGAGGGATTGATCACGTAGGTGAGGACCAGGGAAAGGGCCGTGCCGGCGAGCAGGCCGAGCAGGGAGGCGATCGCGCCAAGAAGGGCTGCTTCCCCGACCAGCATCGCCTCGACCCCGGAGCGGCCGACGCCGATCGAGCGCAAGACCCCGATTTCCCGGCGCCGCTCGATGCTCAAGATCACGAAATTGAGGAAGATCCCGCTGGCGCAGACGATCAGGGTGATTCCTTTGAGGAGCTCGGTGACCGTGAAGGTCTGGTCGAAGACCCGGAAGACCTCCTGGCGGACCTCCCGGTTCGAGTAGACGATCCAGTCCCCGACCGGGGCGATCTGCCGTTGCAAGCTCTGCCGTACCCTTTCGGGGTCTTCGCCCGGTCTGAGGTAGAGCCCCAGGGTCTGGCAGCGATCCTCATCCCAGTAGCGCCGGTAGGCTCCCCAATCGATGAGGAAGAGGCCGAACTCGGTCGTGTAGTCATAGAAGACTCCCGCGACCGTGAAGAGCCGGTTGCCCCGAGGAGTCGGGATCTCGATCGGATCACCCTCCCGGACATGGAATCGCTTGGCGAAGCTCTCGTTGACGACGACCCGGTCGGCTCCCGCCGATTCGGCCAGCACCTGGCGCGCGTCGCCCTGCCGCAGGGAGAGGCCACTGTACCGGGCGGCGACCGGAAAGCGGAGTGCGGCGCATTTGACCGTCTCGCCTCGGAACAGGATCCGCTGCTCTCGGTAGCGCTCGTAGGCGGCGACCGAGGGAAGGGAGGCGACCGCCTCTTCGATTGTCGGGGGAAGGGCCTGCTGGGTCCCCGCCCGGACGTTGATCGCGGGGGCGACGAAGAGATCGGCCGTCACCGTCCGGTGGAGCCAGTCGTCCACGGTCTTTCGGAAGCTGAAGATCATGACGGTCACGCTCACGTACATGGCGAGCGCAGCGAGAAGGGCGGCGATGGTGATTCCGTTGTGGTGGAGCGAATGGGCAAAATGGGCCATCGCCAGCCGCGGCAGGACCGAGCGGAAGCGGAGGATCCGGGCGATCTCCCGGCAGACCAGGGGTACCAGTAGCGTGAATCCGAGGAGGGCGAAGAGGGCCGAGCCGAAGCTGAGCGTCGGCGGGCCGGTGCGGAGCGCGAGCCAGCCGAGGCCGAGGGCGAGCCCCCCGCAACCGACCGCGGCGACCGCCCACCAGGGTCCGGCCCGGCGGCTCTTCTCGGCCAGGGTTCCCGGCGAGAAAGCTTCGACGGGCTCGACTCCCGAAGCTTCGCGAGCGGGAAACCAGGCCGCCGCCGTCACCGCGGCGAGCCCCGCGCCCGCAGCGATGGCGATCGACTCGGCCGAGATCGAGATCCGCTCGATGTGGAGAAGCGCGTAGATTGCGGTCACGCTCTCGGAAATCACCCCCAGGAGGCTTCGCGCCAGGAGCAGGCCGAGCGGCAGACCGAGAAGGACTCCGATGCCCCCCACGACGAGAGCCTCTCCGAGAAAGAGCGCCTGGACCCCCGACCGCTGGAGTCCGAGGCTACGCAAGAGCCCGATCTCCCCTCGGCGGCGGACGACCGAAGCCTCCACCGCGTTGTAGATCATGTACATCGCCACGAAAAGGGAAACCAGCGAGAGGGCGGTCAGGTTGAGCTCGAAGGCGCCGAGCATCTTTTCGACACGGCGACTCCGCCCTTCCGGGGTCTGGACGATCATCGAAGGGGGCAGCCGCCTCCGGAGAGAAACGGCGACCTCTCCGGGATCGGCTCCTTTCCGGAGCAGGCAACTGATCCGCGAAAGCTTTCCGACCTTGCCGAAGCTCTCCTGCGCACTCGCGATGTCGAGGAGGGCGAGATGCTCATCGGCTCCGACCGCTTTCCCGTGGAACTCGATCAGGTAGCGCAGCACGAAGTCGGCCGGCCCCGTCTCCGTCCGGACGGTGATCCGGTCTCCGAGCCGCACTCCCATCTTGTGGGCGAGGGTGGCGGTCAGAGCGATCGCCCGGGGATCGCGAAAAAATTCGAGCAGGTCGCTCTCCGAGCTTCCGCCCGCTTCGAGCGTGAAGGCCCGGAACGGGACGTTGGAGAAGAGGTCGATCCCTTCGAGTTGGAGATATTCCCCGGGATGGTCGGAGACGAGGCAGACCTGCTCGACCAGCGGCGTGGCTGCCGCGATCCCCGGGGTGCTCCGGACCGTCCGGAGGATCTCCTCGTCCATCGGCACCCCGTCTCCGGATACCTCGAGGTTCGCCTTACCTGCGGTGGCGTCGACCGAGGCCCGGAAGGCGGCCAAGGCGCTCTGGTTGAGGACGAGGACCCCAATGAAGAGGGCGACGCCCAGAGCCACTGAGAGAACCGTGACGGCCGACATCGCCGGATGCCGAGCGATCTGGCGTCCGCAGTGGCGAAGAAAAAGGGCGAGCATGACGGCTAAGGCCCGGGCGCCGTTGCCGGCTCCTCTCCCACGATCCGGCCATCCCGCATCCGGACGACACGGGAGCTGGCTGCCGCGACCTCCTGGCTGTGCGTGGCGAGCACCAGCGTCGCCCCATGCCGCCTCCCGAGATCGCGGAAAAGATCGATCACGACCTGACTCGCCTCCGAATCGAGGTTTCCGGTCGGCTCATCCGCCAGAACCAGTCCAGGCTCGAGCAGCAGGGCCCGCGCGACCGCGACCCGCTGCATCTCTCCTCCGGACATCTGCTCGGGCGGGTGGCGACTCCGGTGAGCGAGCCCCACCTCTTCGAGGAGCGCTCGAGCCCTCTGCCGCGCCTCCTTGGGCGACATTCCGCCGAGGAGGCCCGGCAGCTCGACATTCTCCTCGGCCGTCAAGGTCGGCAGCAGGTTAAAGAACTGAAAGACGATCCCGATCTTCCGTAAGCGCATCTCGGTCAGCTTCCGCTCCTCGAGCGCCGCCAGCGACTCCCCCAGGACGACGACTTTCCCCTCGCTCGGCCGATCAATCCCCGCCAGAAGGTGGAGCAGAGAACTCTTTCCGCAGCCGCTGGGACCGACCAGCGCCACGAATTCGCCTTCCTCGATCTCCAGGCTGACGGAGCGGAGGGCGCAGGTCGCGTTCTCCCCGGAGCCGTAGGATTTGGAAACCCGATCCAGAAGGGCGACCAGTCGTCTCATCGAATCGCCCCTAGCAGGCCAGGACCATCCGTGCCTTGACCCACCCCACCGTACCGCGAAAAGAGCAAGCGCCCATCCGCGAAAGAGGCTAGCCCAAGAAAGCTTGGCGTTGACAGCCTATTTTCCCGGTCGGGCGGAAGAAAGAGGCTACGGCGTGGGACTCGTTCCGTCCGAGTCCTCTTCCTCCCGTAAAAGCAGCAGATCGGGATCGCCGCTCACCGCAAGATTTTCGGAAGAGACCCGTTCCACGCCAAACGCCTCCAGGTAGCGAGGTCCACCCGACTTGGGGCCGGTTCCCGACAGGCCCTCCCCGCCGAAGGGCTGAAAGGCCACGGCGGCCCCGATCATCGGTCGGTTGATATAGAGGTTGCCGACCCGCGCCCGCTCCCGAACCAGGCGCAACCGTCCGGAAAGGCGGCTCTCGAGTCCCATGGTGAGTCCGAACCTCATCCGTGCGACCTGATCGAGAACGAGCTCCCATTCCTCGACCCGAAAGCGGACCACTGGAAGAAGGGGTCCAAAAATCTCCCGATCCACCAGGGAGAGGGAAGGGATCTCGATCAGGCGAGGAGAAAAATAGTGTCCGCCCGGCACAGCCGTCGACTGGAGAGGGGCCTTGGCTAAGAGCTTCCCCTGCCGCTCCAGCCGCCAAGCCTGATTCTCAAGCTCGAGCAAGGCTGATCGTTCGATCACGGGACCGATGTCCGTCGCGGGGTCCCGTGGATCTCCGACCACGAGCTCCTCCACCGCTCCAGCTAGCAGATCGAGCAGGCGAGGAGCCGCCTCGTCCTGCACCAAGAGGAGTCGGAGGGATGAGCAGCGCTGGCCCGCGCTTCGAAACGCGGAAACCACGATGTCGTCGACGACCTGCTCCGGTGCCGCCGTCGCATCGACCAGCATGACGTTGAGCCCCCCGGTCTCGGCGATCAGCGGAGCCAGTGCTCCCTCCCGGCTCGCCAGAGTCCGGGCGATCCGGGAGGCGGCCGCCCCTGAGCCGGTGAAGGCGACGCCCGAGACCCGCGGATCGCGGACGAGCGCCTCACCGACCTGCCCGTCCCCGGGCAGGAGATGGAGGATCTCCGGCGGAACGCCCGAGGCCAGCGCAAGCCGGACCGCCTCGGCTGCAACGAGCGGCGTCTGTTCGGCCGGCTTAGCCACGACCGCGTTCCCCGCTGCCAGGGCCGCCACGACCTGTCCCAGAAAGATCGAAAGCGGAAAATTCCAAGGGCTGATGCAGGCGAAGAGCCCTCGGCCCCGCCAAGAGATGGCGTTGCGTTCCCCGCAGGGTCCTCCCAGCGTCCGAGGAGCTCCAAAAAGCCGTCTAGCCTCGGCTGCGTAGAAGCGGCAGAAGTCGATCGCCTCCTGAAGTTCCGCCAGGGCGTCCGGCAGGGTCTTTCCTGCCTCCTCCCGCAGGAGGTAGAGGAACCGGGCTCGCTCCCTCCAGAGTCGATCCGCCAGCACCTCCAAAGCCTTCACCCGCTCTTGGGCGGGAACCCGCTCCCATCGCGGAGCCTGCTCCGATCCGATCCGGAGCGCCTCTTCGATCTGCTTGGCCTGAGTCCAGGATACATTCCCCACCCGCCGCGCCGGATCGGCTGGGGAGAGAACCGGCTCTTCCTTCCCACCTGCCGCGCTTCCCGCCACCAAGGCAAAGGCCCGTCCCGGGCCGGCGGCGGCCTCGATCTCGCGCCGTAGCCGCTGGACTTCCTCCCCGTCTCCCCAATCGATCCCTTCGGCCCGCTTCCAGGCAGGCGCCGACAGCTCTGCAGGCTTCGGAATCCTTGGGTGGGCGACGGAGCGCAACCGCGCGATCCGGCCTAGGGAAATTGCTTGGGGTTTCTCCATCCCTGGGTCCAAGAACCCTGCTTGGCCGACGCCGTTTTCGAGGAGCCGCCGGGCCAGATAGCCGAAGAGCTCCGCTCGGGCTCCAAAGGGAATGTAGAGGCGAACCGGATGGCCGGCCTCGCGCAAGACCGAGGAGAGAGGGTCGGCGATCCCGTAGAGCCGTTGAAACTCCCACTCTCCGTTCCGTTCTTCCGCCAAGCAGAGGATTGCCGCCGCCGTGGCCGGATTGTGCGTTCCGAACTGCGGAAAGATCTGGCCCGAGCCTTCGAACAATCGACGGGCGCATGCGAGGTAGGAAAGCTCGGTAAGAGCCTTGCGCGTAAAAACCGGATAGCCGGAAAGGCCCAGGGCTTGGGCTCGCCGGATTTCCGCGTCCCAGTAGGCTCCCTTGACGAGGCGCACCGCAAACCGTCTTCCTTTTCCCTCGGCCACTTCCCAAAGCCAATCGACCGCCGCTAGGGCGCGCTTCTGGTAGGCCTGAATGACAATGCCCAAGGGGATTCCCCCCTCGATCTCCGGCTCCTCCAAAAGTCGTAGGAAGAGATGGAGAAGGGGCCAAAAGCGGTCGGACTCCTCCGCGTCGAAGACGAGCCGAATGCCCGCCTTTTTGGCCTCCCGGCAGAGATCGAGGACGGCGGCGTAGATCTCCTCCGCAATCCGCTCCTCCTGGAGCGGTTCCCACCGGGGATGGAGGGCGGAAAGCTTGAGCGAAAGCTCCGGTGACTCCGCTGCCCCCGCTTCCGTCCGCCCAAAGAAAGCGATCGCCTGCCGGTAGCGATCCCGGGCCGCTTCCGCCGCCCCTCTGGTCCGCGCGGCCTCTCCCAGCATATCCCAGCAGAAGCGGTAGCCCTGGGCGCGGTGGGAAGCGATCCGCTCTGCTCCTCCGCGGAAGTCTTCCGCGAGGATGAAGCGACCGACGATCGCCTCTACGACCCTGCGAACTGACTGCCGGGAGACTGTCCGCATCCCCCGCCGGAGCCAGCCGGGCAGAGAGGTATGGCTCTCCCATAGGGCAAGGGCTCGGAGAGCGGTCAATCCCCAGGAAGCAGCCCGGCCGATCCCGTCTTGGGCGTCGCCCGCGCCCGAGCGCCACTCCCCTTCGAGCAGCTTCTCGGAGAGCAGGGCTTCCGCCGTGCCTTCGTCCGGAATACGGGGCAGGGCCTCGGCCAGCTGCAAAAGCAGGCGTCCCTCCTTTTGCGAAAGGGGATAACGAGCTAAGAGCCGGTCGACCCATTGCGGCCGCTCTCTCTCCCGTATCCGCGCGACCAGCCCTTCGGTCCTCTCTTCCATCTCCCGGTCGAGAGTCTCGCTCTGGGGGAGCCGGGCGAGAAGCTCATCCCGACAGCACTCGTCCTCCTCCGAGTGGGCGATACTTACCCGCTCCCGCAGCGCCTTCCACCGCTCCTCCGGAGGTTCTTTCCTCTCCATGGTCTGGCCTCCTTGCCCCAGGCCGAAAAGCCCAGCGATACCTGTTTGTACATCGCACGGCCCGCACGGGAAAGAGTGAGCCTGCCCCTCGCTCCTCTCCGGGGTAAGGTCCAAACAAAAAGCTTGCCAATGAGCCGTTACGCTGTGCGACGTTTTTGCCCATAAACCATTTTTCGAGCGTCTTATGTTCCCTCCCTCTTCCGCATCCAGAGAATGCTCCCCCCGCCATGGCCTCCTGCCTCCCCATCCACCGCTGCATTCCTATTCCCGGGCTGGGATCCAGCGCGAGGTCTACGTGCAAGGTCTCTTCGACAAAGTCGCCCCCGAATACGAGAAAATGGAAGGATTCATGGCGCTGGGCTCCGGCTCCCGTTACCGAAATCAAGCCCTCCATCGGGCCGGGCTTGCCCCAGGGGATACCGTGCTCGACGTAGGCACCGGAACCGGACTGCTGGCGCGCGAGGCGCTTGCGCTCACCGGCCCGCAAGGGTGCGTCTTGGGGATCGATCCCAGCCCCGGCATGCTCAACGAGGTACGCGAACCGCGCCTGAAACTACTCCGCGGGAGCGCGG
>NZ_CABFVA020000026.1 GCF_902143375.2 Methylacidimicrobium tartarophylax
CTCGACCCGCCTCAAAGCGGGAACGGCCACGAAGCTGGTATTGAACGCACTGTCGACCATCGCAATGATTCGGACCAACCGGGTTCGGGACAACCTGATGGTCAACGTGCAGCCGAATAGCGAAAAGCTTCGCTATCGCGCCCTTCGTCTCGTCATGGAACTGGTTCCCTGCGGTGAGGGGGAAGCTCTGGACCGCTTGGAGCGAGCGCAATGGCGGGTGGTAGCCGCCATCGACCTGCCGAAGCAATTGCCTCCGGCGAAAGATTAGCTTGCTTTAACGCTGGAGCGAGGGCATGGGCGGCAGTCCCTGCCGGGGACAGAGGGAGCGGAGCTCGCAGTGGAGGCAGTCCGGCTTGCGGGAGCGGCAACGCGCTCGCCCATGGAAGATCAGGCGGTTGCTGAACGCGATCCATTCCCTTCGGGGAATCCGCTCCATCAGGTCCGCCTCGATCCGTTCCGGAAGCTTCTGATCGGTGAGGCCGAGCCGGTAGGAGACGCGCGCAACGTGGGTGTCGACCACAATGCCGACGGGCAAGCCGAATCCATTGCCTAACACTACATTGGCCGTCTTGCGTCCCACTCCGGGCAGTTCGATCAATTCCTCCATCCTCTGCGGCACCTGCCCATCCCAGCGCTCCTTCAGGATCTTTGCGGCCATCCGGATATGGCGCGCCTTAGTTCGAAAAAATCCGAGGCGCCGCAGGGCATGCTCGAGATCTTCGATGGGGGCAGAGGCATAGCTGGCGGCGTTCGGGTACCGGGAGAAAAGCCCGGCCGTAACCAGATTCACCTGCCGGTCGGTGCAGCGGGCAGAAAGAATCGTAGCGATCAGAAGCTCCAAAGGGTTCCGGTAATGGAGCGCCGGCCGGCTATCCGGATAGGTAGTGGCAAGTTGGCGGCAGAGGGCGGCCGCTCTCCTACGCTCCTTCGGCAGCAGGTCGGAGGGAGGGGGCCGGAAAGGCTTCACGAGCAACGGACACAATCGGTCTCCCTGGCGATTAGATCGTAATCGGAGGCTCCTTGGATCACCACATCGGCGAATGTTCCCGGGGCCAGCTTCGGGGAGACAAAGACCCTTCCGTCGACATCCGGCGCATCGGAGGCGGAACGGGCGAGGCCGGGAGAATCGACCAGCACCCGGATCGTTCTCCCGATGGCGTCGGCAGCCCGGCTTCGGACGATCTCCTTTTGCCGAGCCATGAGCTTTTCCCAACGTCGCTTCTTCTCCGTAGCGGAAATCTGTCCTTCGAGCCGGGCGGAGCGGGTTCCCTCTTCCTGGGAATAGGAAAAGACACCGAGCCGCTCGAAGCGTGCCTCGCCGACGAAGTCGAGCAGTCTCTGAAAGTCGTCTTCGCTCTCCCCGGGAAAGCCGACCAGGAAAGTCGTTCGGATCGCTACTCCCGGAATCTCCCGGCGTAGAGAGGCGAGCAGCTCGCGCAATTGCGCTTCCGAGGTGCCGCGTTGCATCCGTTGAAGAACCGGATCGGAGACATGCTGAAACGGAACGTCGACGTAGCGCACCACCTTTTGAGATGCGGCAAAAGTCTGGATAAGCCGATCGTTCCAGTGCGCAGGGTGGGTATACAGGACCCGGATCCAGAAGTCTCCCGGGATCTGATCGAGAGCGCAAAGGAGATCGGCGAGCGTTTCTCCTCGCGTGGAACCATCCGGCGCCGTTTCGCTTCTCATGCGATCCCTGCCGAAATAGGTGGAATCTTGGGAGATGAGAATGACCTCCCGGACGCCGCGGGCAATCGTCTCTTCCACCTCATGGACGAGGGAAGCGATCGATCGGCTCCGGAATCGGCCGCGGATCCGAGGGATGATGCAGAAGGTACACGGATGATTGCATCCTTCAGCAATCTTGACGTAGGCCAAGTGGCTGGGGGTTAGCGGGAAGCGTGGAGAGGAGAAATCGGGAAGAAAGCGGGAGTCGGAGGAGATCGCATCCCGGCGGAAGCCCTCGTTGCGGATGGGGAGCAGGCGAGCGACATGCTCGGCGATTTTGTCGACTTCGTCCAAGCCAAGAAAGAGATCCACCTCCGGGAGAAGAGAGGGCAGATCTTCGCGATACCGTTGGGCAAGGCATCCGGTCACCACGATCTTCTGAGATGGGCTTCTGCCCGAGCGCTCGCGCTCCGGGTGAGAGGAGAGGACCGTACGGATCGCCTCTTCTTTTGCCGGATCAATGAATCCGCAAGTGTTAATGATGAGAACGTCCGACGACGCAGGCTCGAAAGAGACGACGGCACCCGCCTCCGCCAGCCGACCGAGCATGATCTCGGCGTCGATCAGGTTTTTTGCACACCCGAGCGGGATCATCCCGACGGTCTTCCCCTCAAGCGATAAGGGGGTCATGGGGTCGGAAGGGTAAGTTCTTGCGAAGGCGAGGCGGCGGAGGCCATCGAGACCGTCTGTCCGTCGAGGACGATATCGACGACGGAACTGTTGGCCATCTTGATCTGGAACTTGGGGCCGACAAACTCCTTGCGCTCTCCGGCGTGCAAGAGGCCCGCAAACACCTGACGGCTGTGGCCGTCTTCGATCACGTTGACGTGAATCCACGACTCCTTCTTAGCTTGGAGGACCAGATGGTAGGCCTTTGTCGGGGAGGCGAAATCGGCCGAAGGGGAAGCCGTGTCACCCGAGGTTTCCTCTTGCCCTCCTTGCTCCTCGGTCGTATCCGCTTCCTCCGCCGAAGCGGGCGGAGCCGAGGCCGAAGGTGATTCATTCTGTAGAGTACTCTGCGGAGCACTCGGTTCTTCGATGGGATGGACGGGAATCGCCCGGGCGATTCTTACGGGGGGAGCGCTGGCGGACGCCGGCGGCTCCGAGGGCGAGGAGTTCACAGGAAGGGCCTTGCGAACCTCAACGAATTGCGGCGGCGGGGGAAGCGGTGCCCTCTTGCGGATTTCCGGTTCGACCGGCTTCCGGGCGGCCCGACCTTCGGGGGAGAGCTCCAGGCCGGTGATCTCCTTTGGCTCGGACGGCAGGGGGCGGCGATAGGAGGCTACTTGGTAGACGCGGTAGGCGCCCACCGCGCACATGAGGGCGAAGAGCCCGGCAGCCACGAGGAATGCGAAGAGTTGCGGAGTGAACCAACGCCGCGTAGCGGTCTGGGCTCGGCCTTTCAGGAGAAGCGGCTTTTCCACGGTCGGGTACGGCCCTCGACGCATCGGCCAAAACGCCTGATCCAATTGATCGAGCAGTACCTTTTCGTCCAGGTGGAGAACTCGAGAATAGGTACGGAGGAAGTTGCGAACGTAGGCTGGCGCGGCGAAGCTAGCATAATCATCCTGCTCCAAGGCGGCAATCTGCTCGGGCAAGATCTTGGTCGCTTTGGAGGCCGTATGAATGGTCCATCCCAATGCTTCGCGCGCATCGTGCAGCTGATGGCCGATGCTCTTCCCGGGGGGCAGTCTCTTAATGTTGTCGATTGCCATGGCAGAACATGCCTTTATGCAGTCGGGACCGGACCGTCAAGATCAGCGAGAATTTCCCGGGGCTTGGCGCCGTTTTCCGGCCCGACTAAGCCTCGATCTTGGAGTAGATCCATCACCCAGGCAGCTCGATTGTACCCGAGCCGCAGGCGCCGCTGCAGGAGCGAAGTGCTGGCGCGTCTCTCTTGCCAGAGGATTTCCAAGCACTTTTGAACGAGTTCACGATCCGAATCCGAAAGATCGCTGGTCGGGGATTCCCCAGTAAGCTGATCGTGGAGTTCGTTCTCCATTACCGGCCCTCCTTGGGCGCGAACATAGTCCACGACCTCGGCAACCTCCTCTTCCGTAATGTATGCTCCCTGACCTCGAACCGTTTGACCCACCCCTGGAGGCAAATAAAGAAAATCCCCCTTTCCCAAGAGGTTTTCGGCACCATTTTCGTCCAGGATTACCCGGGAGTCAAGAGAACTGCTGACCTGAAAAGCGATCCGGCTGGGGATGTTGGCCTTGATGACTCCGGTGACCACTTCTCTCCGTGGGGTTTGGGTCGCGACAATCAGATGGATCCCGGCTGCGCGCGCCTTGGCGGAAAGACGCGCAATCGCGACTTCAACGTCCGCGGACGCGGCCTGCATTAAGTCGGCCAACTCGTCCACGACTACGGCAATCGCCGGAAGCGGCTTTGGGGGGGCTTCCTCCGGAGCTTTCTCGCCGGAATCTTCTTGGGAAGGGGGAGACGCGCTTGGTCGCCCGGAAAGCTTCTTGAGAATCTGTGCATTGTAGGCGGCGATGTTGCGCACACCCGCCGAGGCCAAAAGCTTGTACCGCTTCTCCATCTCGGTCGTCACCCACTTGAGGGCGGTAATTACCTTCTTGGGATCGACGACGACGGGTACGATCAAGTGGGGAATTCCGTTGTAGATCTGCAGCTCGACCTGCTTGGGATCGACCAGGATGAGGCGAAGCTCTTCCGGACCGAAGCGATAGAGCAGAGACAGCAAGAGAGAGTTCACGCAGACGGATTTCCCGGAGCCGGTCGCTCCCGCGATGAGCAGATGGGGCATCTCGGCGAGATCGGCGATCAGCGGTTGGCCATAGACGTCTTTCCCGAGGGCGATGGGCAGGCGAGCCCGGGTCTGCTGAAACTCAGGAAGCTCTAGGATGTCACGGAGAACCACGGCAGACTTGTTCGGATTCGGAATCTCGATGCCCACGCTGTCCTTCCCTGGGATGGGAGCGAGAATATTAATTTTCTCCGCCCGCGTCGCCCGGGCAATATCCCTTTGGAGGCTCAGGATCCGGTCGACGCGGACCCCTTCTGCCGGATAGAGTTCGAACCGGATCACCGTAGGTCCCTTGGTGATCGTTCCCAGGGTGGTTTCGATGCCGAAGCTGGCCAGGGTTTTTACCAAAAGATCCCCCGTGGTTCGGAGGTCGGCGTCTCCCGGGCCTCCTTTGCGGGGAGGGGGAGCAACTCGGAGCAGACGGAGGGGAGGAGGACAATAGTCCGTCGATCTGCCCGGGGTTGCTGCGCGGATAAACGGCTCGGCCGTGGGCTTCCGGATCGGCTCGAGAACAGCAGGAGAAGGATCACGCGGTGGAGGCGGCTCGGCCGAGTCGATGATCTTAGGGGAGGGCGCTTCTCGCCGCAAGCTGAGCCGATTCTCCTTACCGGAGAGCTTTCGGGAAAGCAGCCTCTCTTCTTCCGCGAGCTTGCGTTCGGCAAGCTCGATGTGACCCCGCACTCCCTCGCGGCGGAGACGTTCTTCCCGGAAGGACGCCCAGCGCTCTTGGGTCCAGTGTCCGAGACGGATGAGGCTGCGAACGGGTTCCGCCTCATAGAGAATCACCAGCAGGAGAAGGCAGGCGACACCCAGAAAGATCTCATTTCCCGTTTTGCCGAGGGCAGGAGAAAGCACGGGGCGATCGAGTAGCTCTCCGACAAAGCCTCCGCTGCTGCCGATGTTCACGCGATACCGCCAGTCGTTTCCGATGTAGGGTTGAACGTTGAAGAACCCGGCTGCGGCGATTAGGAAGAGAATCGCCCAGAAGAGCTTCCATTTCCAGACCACCCGGGCCTGCAGGCTGAAGGCCATCCCTGCGGTCAGCAGCAGAAACGGGATCAGGTAGGCTCCGAGCCCGAAGAGGGAGTAGAGGGCGAAAGCCGTATAGCCCCCCGCCGGTCCGATCGCGTTGGCGGCCTCGGTCTGATGAGGCCACTGGTTGAAGCTAATATCGCTTGGGCGATAGGATACGAGGCTTAAAAGCAGAAGAAGTGCTAGACCAAAGCAGCAGATGCTGCTGACCTCTGCCAGGAGGCGACTCTTGGCTTTCTCCCAGAGCTTCACGGCGCACTTTATCGCGCCCGAAGGGATGCGGGCAACTCGTTTATTCGTTTGCTCCCCAAGGTCGGACGGCTCATGGCTTCGCGTCGTCGCCGGCGGGCCCGGGGAAACGCTTGGAGCAGGGTGGGAAAAAGTCCTTGCCTTTCCGGAGTGGTTGACGTTTGAGTGACTTTATACCCCGTCGGCTTCCGGTTCGCAGCGTCTTCGGTCAAAAAGGCAAGCCGAGTGCCGCGAGTACGAGGGCGCATCGGTCGGTGCCGGTTGGCGAACGGGTTCGGCAAAAGAGGTAGGAAAAACACAAAGAGCAAAAGGAGGACTCCTTATGGCATACGAAACACCTCAGCTTCCCTATTCTTTGGATGCGTTGGAGCCATACATCAATACGCTGACGATGGACTGTCACTACAACGGCCATCACAAGGCTTACGTGAACAACCTGAACAAGGCTCTTGCCGACTATCCCGATCTGGCGGCGAAGAGCCCGGAAGAGTTGATTCGCGATCTGGCGGCCGTTCCGGAAAAGATCCGCACCGCCGTGCGCAATAATGGGGGTGGCCACGTCAACCACTCGATGTTCTGGAAGATGATGGCTCCTCGCGCCGGTGGCGAACCTTCCGGAAAGCTCCTCGAGACGTTAAAGTCCGGTTTCGGAGGCTTCGCTGAATTCCAAGCAAAGTTCGAGGCGGCGGGCCTTGCTCGCTTCGGGAGCGGCTGGGTCTGGCTGGTGCGCAACCCGGCCGGGGCGCTCGAAATCACGTCTACGCCGAATCAAGACAACCCACTGATGGAAGGGAACTATCCCCTTCTCGGATGTGACGTCTGGGAACATGCCTACTATCTGAAATACCAGTTCCGGCGTGGCGACTGGCTGAAGGCGTTCTGGAGCGTGGTGAATTGGCGAGAAATCGAACACCGCTTCGAAACGAAGGCAGCCTAGGCTCTCCCGCTCCGGTCGAAAGTTTGTAGGAAATGCAGGCTAGAAGGCCATAAATTCAGCGGTGCCGAGAATTAAGTCCGCAAGCAAGCCAAGTCCCCCGTAGGTGACGTCGGCCACTCGCGGGAGAGAGCGGCGCAGGCTGGCATAAGCGCATCCGAAGAGCCGTAGGCGTGGACCGACCCGGGGAAGCAGCGTCTGGATCTCCCGAACGCCATCGTCAAGGCAGTAGAGGTACATATCGTCTCCCTGCTTGCTTCGTTCTTCCATGGTCTTGAGAAATGCCGCAAACAAGGGATTCCTTCGATCGACGGTCAGAAGAATGCAGAGTTGTCGAGAGAAGGGAGCGCGTGGCATGGGCAGCGGGAGGTTAATGCCGGACGTTTCGTGGGAAAGCGAGGTTGAGCCGTTGCGCCGATGGGAGGGGGACGGGCATGCGAGCAATCTTCCTCTACCCGGTTCCGGGTGCAAGGGAAGATGCGGAAGAGTTGTCTTTCTGCTGCTGTTGGCGCAGCTTGGATGGATGCACCCGTTCTCGAGCGCGACGGCTGCGCAGAACGCTGCCGCCCCTTTTCGTCTGTCCGTGGGCACGGGCTGCCTGACCGTCGAGGTGGCACGCACGCATGAGGAACTTTCGCGCGGGCTGATGTACCGCCGAGCGCTGGGTGAGGATGCGGGAATGCTCTTTTTGCTCCCGCGCGAGGGCGTAGCGTCATTCTGGATGGCGAACACCACGATTCCGCTTTCGGTCGCTTTTCTCGATCGAGACGGCATTATCCTCGAAATCCACGATCTTCAGCCGCTGGATACCCGCATCGTCTCAAGCCGGAGCGCGCGGGTTTGCTTCGCTCTCGAAGTCAATCAGGATTGGTTCACCCGACATCGCGTCCGAGAAGGAGAAGGGATCCAGCCGGAGGGAGTCACCTGGCAGGATCTCGCCGCCCAGAAAAGTAAGCCATGAACATCTTTAGCGACTATCATATGCATCCTCAGGGCCATCGGCTTCAGCCGTATGGCCGTGCCCTTCTGGAGCCCTGGTCGGATGCTGCCCGCAAGAAAGGGATTCGAGAATTTGCGATCACCGACCACGATCGTTATCACGCGGGAGTCGACTTCGACAGCTTTCGAGAATGGCGTGATCGCAATGAAGATCTGACGATTCGAATGGGAATCGAACTCGACAATGATCCGCAGAACAGCGAAGTCGGGCTCGCTTGGGTGCAACGGAATTGGGAAAAGCTCGATTTCGTGCTAGGCTCCGTTCACTTCCTGGGCGATTGGCCGTTTGATCGTGCCGGAGAGGATGTCGGCTTTTCTCGGCGACCGATCGAGGAGATTTATCGGGAATATGCCGACGCCTTGCGGAAACTCGTTGAAAGGGGATGGATCGATTGCTTGGCTCACCTGGATTTGATCAAGATATTCGGATTTCGGCCCAAGGCCGGCTTCCTGGGCTACTTTGAAGAGGTACTGCTTCTGGCACGGGAGAGAGACTTGGCCCTGGAGATCAGCACAGCGGGCTGGAGAAAGCCGGTGGGCGAGGCTTATCCGGACGAGGAGATCATACGGCGGGCACGAGAGATGGGCATCCCGATTACCTTGGCTTCGGACGCCCACTCCCCCTTTCAGATCGGGGAAGACTATGAGCGGCTCTCCCTATTGTTGAAAAGGTTGGGGATCGGCGAAGTCGCCCTCTTCGAAGGACACAAGCGGAAAATCGTCCCGCTAGCCGCAGCAGAACGCTTGTGAGACCATTCAGGCTAGCTGCGGCCGGCGTGTAGGAAGGGGCCGAGGGCGGCTCCCTCCGGCGACCGGGGCGAGCCGTCCCGAATACGGAAAAACGCCTTTGCCAAGAGAGTCGGAGCATCGAGAGCGCCGAGGGTAGGACGATGGTGAAGGGTGTCGAAATCGAGGTCGACGATTTTTTCGAGAATGCGCCGCCCGCTGTGCCAAGTGAGCTCGATTTCCCAGCGGAGAGGCCGGGGAAGCGTTTGCATCAATCCGTAGCCTTCGTCGAAGAGTTGAAAGGCTCTCTCCACCTCCATGGCGAGCAGTGCTCGAAAGCCGGGGCTGGCGCAACCGGCGAAAAGACTCTCTTCGGTCACTCCGAAGCGCGCCATCTCGTCCCGCGGCAGATAGATGCGGTCCTTCAGAAGATCGACGGAGACATCTTGCCAAAAGTTCGTGATCTGCAAGGCCGTGCAGATGGCGTCCGATGCGGCGAGCTGCTCCTTTGTTCGCTCTCCGTGGATCAAAAGAACGAGCCGTCCGATCGGATTGGCGCTGCGGCGGCAGTAGTCGAGAATTTCAGCAAACGAGGCGTAGCGTTGCTTTTCCACGTCCTGAGCGAAAGCGCTGAGGAGATCCAGGAAGAGTTGAATCGGCAGGTTGAATTGCTGGATCGTGTTGTGAAGCGCCACGAAAATCGGATCCTCCGGCTCGGAGGCCGGATCGCGGACAGCGGCTTCGAAACGGCGAAGGCTCGCCAGTCGGCCCGAAACAGTCCATTCCGGCGGCATCTGTTCGGTGGCGAGGCTCCCGTATCCCTCATCCGCGATATCATCGGCTAAACGGGCAAAAGCATAGACCGCGTGGATATGAGGCCGCAAAGCGTGGCGGACTAGGAGGCCGACCGGAAAGTTCTCGTAATGATGAGCGATGCGTCGGCAGGCGGCATAGGCCATATCGAGAGTCACGTGCTCCTTCTTTTCCGAAAGAGAGATGTTGTCAACTGGGAATGGATGGGTCGTGTGCAAACGGGATCGACGCCGCGCCTCGGCTACGAACTTTGTGAGAGATGCAGGCTAACCCGGCCCACCCTTCCACTGAATAGACGGGAGCGAATCTTCCTGTGTCCATTTCCTACCTTGGTCTGACTGGGGGGATCGCTGCCGGCAAGTCGACGATCTCGGAGCTGCTCCGGCGAGCGGGCTGGTTCGTGATCGATTGCGATGCGATTGCGCGAGAGTTGACGGCACCGGGAGAGCAAACTTGGCAAAAACTGGTTGACGCGTTTGGTGGGGGGATCTTAAATGAGGATCAGAGTATCGATCGAAAAAAGCTCGGGTCGATAGTTTTTGGTTGTTCTCAGTCGCGGAAAACGCTAAACGAGCTCACTCACCCAGCCATCCTCGAAAGGTGGCACAAGGAAGTGATCCATTTTAGGGTCCGGAACCCGAACGGAAAAATCGCTGTTTCGGTTCCGCTCTTGCATGAAGCAGCCCTGGAAGGAGAGTTCGAGAGAGTCCTCTGCGTAGGTTGCTCCTACGCGACGCAACTGCGACGGCTCCTGGCTCGTGGTTTGGAAAGGGAGGAAGCGGAGGCACGGATCGACAGTCAGTGGCCGACGGCGAGGAAAGCGGAGCGCAGCGACGTGCTCCTGTGGAACGACGGTTCGTTGGAACTTCTTGAGCAGCAATTTTCACACTTTGCTCTCGCCTGTGAGGCGTCCTGAATGCGTTAGCCTTCTTTCGCAGGAAAAGGACGTGCAGCGGAATCCGATCGGAGTCCAAGGGAGGTGGGCGGGCTTTTTATGAAGAGGGGAAGAGGGAAACCTCTGTGGAGAAAGAATGAATGCAGATGACATCGATCAGGAGAAGAGCGAACCCAAAAGCGAACCCAAAAGCGGGCTGAATCGGAACGCATCGGTCGGCACCGGTCCCGTGGAGCAGGACGCTCCTCCCGAAGAACAGCGGCAGTCTCGGAGCAATAACCCGGTGCGCAGCGGCGAACCGCGCGGCGGAGAGCAGCAGAACCGCAAGGAGGGAAGCGGGGAATGGGCGCGGTTTCATCCAAGCGGCCAGCCGCTGGGCTTAAGCGAGCTGCAGCGCCTCTCCTTTTCCGATCTCCAGCAGAGAGCCGCCGAATATCAGATCGAGAATCCCGGCCTGCTGCGCAAGCACGAGTTGATCTTTGAGACGTTGCGCCGGCATGCTCAGCGAAACGGTCCAATTGTTGGAGAAGGCGTCTTGGAGGTGCTCTCCGAGGGTTACGGTTTCCTGAGGTCTCCCGCCTATAACTATTTTCCTTGCCCGGAAGATGTCTACGTCTCTCCGGCGCTTATTCGGCGCAATGGCCTCAAAAAAGGGAACCTGGTTTCTGGGCCCATTCGTCATCCCAAGGAAAAAGAGCGATACTTTTCTCTTCTGCAAGTCGAGCGAGTCGAAGGAGAATCGCCGGAAAAGGTTCGCAATCGGATTTTTTTCGACAATCTCACGCCTCTCTTCCCGAACCGTCGGATTTTTCTCGAAGGGAAGTCCAAAGATCCCTCTCTGCGAGTGATCGACTTGGTGACCCCGATCGGCTTCGGTCAACGCGGACTGATCGTCGCACCGCCGAGAACGGGAAAGACGGTTCTCATGCAGAAGATCGCCAATGGGGTCAGCGAAAATCATCCGCAAGCGCACTTGATCGTCCTGCTCGTGGACGAGCGGCCCGAAGAGGTCACCGACATGGAGCGTTCCGTGCGGGGAGAGGTGATCAGCTCGACATTCGATGAAACCCCGGAACGTCATGTGCAGGTCGCGGAAATGGTGATCGATCGGGCGAAGCGATTGGCGGAGACTAAGGTGGACGTGGTCATCCTGCTCGATTCGCTGACGAGGTTGGCCCGTGCTTACAACACGCTTCAGCCGCACAGCGGGAAGATCCTGACGGGAGGAGTCGACGCCAATGCCCTGCAGAAGCCACGGCGTTTTTTTGCAGCGGCAAGAAACTTGGAAGAGGGTGGGAGCGTTACGATTCTAGCCACTGCCCTGATCGACACCGGGTCCAAGATGGACGATGTCATCTTCGAGGAGTTCAAGGGAACCGGCAATATGGAGGTCCATCTGGACCGTGCCTTGGTTGACAAGCGAATCTATCCCGCGATCAACATCGCCAAGTCGGGAACGCGGAAGGAAGAGTTGCTCTACCACCCCGACGAGATTGCCCGCATTCACGTTTTGCGCCGGGCACTCTCCTCCGTTCCTCCCGTGGAGGCAATGGAGTTGCTGCTGGAGCGTCTGCGGAAGACCAAGAGCAACGTCGAGTTTCTTATTTCGATGAATCTCAAGGATTAGCTTTGTGAGACCCGCGGAGTCCGACCACATGAAGATCCTGGTGACCGGAGGGGCGGGATATGTAGGGAGCATCTGTGTCGAGCACCTCCTGGATTCAGGCATTGCCACGGTAGTCGTCGACAACCTTTCGGAAGGACATCGCGCCGCCGTGGATGAGCGGGCGGCGTTTCACTGTCTTGACTTGCGCGACCGCGAGCCTCTTCTGGCCTTGATGCAGAACGAGAAGCCCGATGCGGTCATTCACTTCGCGGCAAATGCATACGTAGCGGAGTCGATGCGCGATCCATCGACCTATTTTCGGAACAACGTCTCCCACGGGATTCATCTTCTCGACGCCATGGTGGCGACCGGGGTGCGGAAAATCGTATTTTCCTCCACCTGCGCGGTCTACGGACTCCCGTTGAAAATCCCGATCGAGGAGCGAAGCGAGACGCGGCCGATCAATCCGTACGGCGAGTCCAAGCTCTGTTTCGAAAAGATCTTGCGCTGGTATGCTGAGATCCATGGGATCGTCCCCCTGATCTTGCGCTACTTCAACGCCGCGGGAGCATCCGAGCGACGCGGAGAAGACCACAGAGAAGAACCGCACCTGATTCCACGGGTCCTGCAGGTGGCTTTGGGACAGCGCAAATCGGTGGAAGTATGCGGAGATGGCTATGCCACATCCGATGGCACGGCAATCCGGGACTATGTGCATGTGCGCGACCTGGCGGCAGCGCATCTGGCCGTGCTGCAAAGAGAGCAGCCGAGTCTCTACAATGTGGGGACCGGCGAAGGATATTCCGTCCTGCAAGTCATCGAAACGGCGCGCGAGGTTACCGGTTGTCCCATTCCCCATAAGCTGTGCCCTCCGCGCCCGGGCGATCCGCCTCGCTTGGTGGCCGATGTCCACAAGATCCGGCAAGAGCTTTCTTGGGCTCCGGCGCATTCCCGGCTTTCGAAAATCATCGAGAGCGCCTGGCAATGGCACCGGACCCATCCGGCTGGCTATCCGGAGCACTTCTAAAAAAGAGAAAGGCGCGGCAGAGCGCGGGGATCAGGCAAAGAAGGGGTGTTTTGCGTCCATGCCTCGTGCTCTTCCGAAGGGGGCGGGCGCAGCCCTTCCGGAAGGAAGCATGAATGCTGCGATCTCGCCTTTTTTCCCTTGTCGAGGGAGCCATGCGGGGGTACACGGAGACAATGGTCGGTCGAGACCGGGAGAGCCAGGGGAAGGCGTGCGCTAAGCCCTTGGTTCGGAATGGCGCCTTCTCCCTTCTGCTAGGGAGAGCGCACAATGGCCTTCCCACTGATTCCATGGTTCCGACTCGCGATCGCGGCAAACAGAACGACGCCGCGAGAAACGTCTGGCGCAGCTCCAAGGCGGCTCAGGCGGTCGCCGCCTTTCTGTTGGTGTCGCTGCCCATAACTGGTCTGGCGGAGAGCATCCGCCTCGACCGAGCCGATCCGCCGAACGAAGCAATCGTCCGGGTAGTCGCCTATCAACAAGGCCATGATCGCGGCATTGTCCGAATGACTGGAACCGGTTTTTTTGTCAATCCGCATGGGCAGCTCATCACGAATCGTCATCTCTTGTCGCGGGCGGTCTTCTGCTCGGTGCTGGTTCACGGCGTCGAGCCGTTCCGGGTCGATCGCATCTTGGCGGAAGCAGGAGATCTGCTCTTGGTACAGATTGCTCTCCCTCCTGGCGTAAAGGTGGGAAGTCTGCAGCTTCGCAAGAGCCGGCCGGTTCCGGGGGAACCGATCCGGATCCAAGGGTATCCTCTGGGCATCGGACCTACCACGGCCACAGGAAAGGTGATCGGGTTTCGTCAGCACCCTTACCACGGATCTCTTTCCTTCGTTGTGGATGTCCCCACCTTTGCCGGTAATAGCGGGGGACCGGTCCTCGATGAGAAGGGGGAGGTCATCGGAGTCTCGACGTTCCGTTCGCTGGAGGGACCGAGCAGGCTCGGAGGCGCGCTCTGCCCGTACATCCTGATGGAAGAGAGCCGGGTTGTCGATCTTGCGTTTGAGGATTGGTCTCGGCGAACCAGAGGAGGAAGAGGTGCCGTCGGTTTCGCCGCAAAAGGATGGAGGGCGTTACAGCGCAGAGAAACCCGCTCGGCCCGAGTCTATTTTGCGTCGGCTCTCCGAAATCAATCCAAGGCTCCATTGGTCTATCAAGGACTTGCCGAAGCTCTCTTGGAGAGTGGAAAAGCGGAGGAAGCCGCCTCGGCTCTCTCGACCGCAATCGAGGAGAGACCGAAAGATTTCCTCGCTCACCTTCGACTTGCGTCCGTCTATCAACAGCTCGGGAAGCCGGAATTGGCAGCTTCGCAGGAAGCAATTGGCCAAAGGATCGAATGGGCGATCTACTCGCGAATCGAGACGGAGGTTGCGGCGCGCGAGGAGACCGGCCTTCCCGGTCTCTGGCAAAAGGCGCGCTTTATTTTTCAGGGACCGGCTGAGTCCCATACCGATTAACCGCTTTCGGCCGGCGGGTTCTGGTGCGGGACTTGCTGCGTCTCGATTTCCTGAAGGATGCGTAAGATGCGATCGCCTCGTTCCAGGGAATCATCGAAGCGAAACGTGAGTTGGGGAGTGAACTTGGATTGGAGCTTCTTTCCTAGGCGATGCTGCCACTCCCTTCGATGACGATGGAGCAGGGAGAGCAACTTATCCCTCGGAATGGGAGACTCCCATGCGCTGATAAAGACGAAGGCTTCCTTTAGATCAGGGGTCGTTTCGACCGCGGAAATCGTGAGGAGCAATCCTTCGAGCAAGACCTCCCTTTGAAAGAACTGAGCAAGCTCCTTTCGGATGACTTGAGACACCCTGATGGCTCGATGTGTACCCATGGTTGCGACTCCAAACGGTTCTTGCCAAGCGAGACGAAGCAGAGGGCGGGCGAAGGAAAAGAGTGGGGAAGCGGAGGCAAGCGAGCTTCAGAAGAGCGGGCTCGGGCCGCGCTCGGCGGCAAAGCACAACCATCAGAGGCTTTGAGGCACTCGCTCCAACTGATAACACTGAATGATATCGTTCGGCTCGTAATCATCGAAATTGCCGAGGCGCATGCCGCACTCCAGCCCCGCGCGAACCTCCGGGGCTTCATCTTGAAAGCGCTTGAGAGTTTGGATGCTCCCGTCGTAAATCGGCTGCTTGCCACGGAGGACCCGTGCCTGCGCTTTTCGGACCATCCGGCCCGATTGCACCAGGACACCCGCAACGGAAAACTTGTTGAGCTCAAACACCTTTTTGACGAGCGCGGTCCCAAGCACGGTTTCGCGGAGTTCCGGTTCGAGCAGTCCTGCCATCGCGTCCCGCACTTGATCGACCAGCTCGTAAATTACGCTGAAGAGCTTAATCTGGACCCCCTCGCGCTTGGCGGCGGCAGCCGCCGAACTATCGGTTTTGACATTGAAGCCAATCACGATGCCCTCGGAAGCTTTTGCGAGAAGGATATCCGATTCGGTGACGGGTCCGGCCGCCGAGTGAATCACCGAAAGTTCGACCTTTTTGCTCGGAATCTTCTCAAGCTGGCCGACCAGCGCTTCAATCGATCCCTGGGTGTCGGCCTTGAGGACTAGGTGTAAGGTCTTGCGTTGCCCTTCTGCGATTGCCGCGAAGAGATTCTCCAGCGTGACCTTCGGACCCACTTCCTGGCGCGGGCGTTTCAACAAGGCCAGTCGTTCCTCTGCAATCTGCCTTACCCTGCGCTCATCGCTTTCTACGAGGAGCTCTTCTCCCGGAGAAGGAAGGCCGCTTAGGCCCGTTACCTTGACAGGGGTGGACGGTCCTGCTTCACGAACCGTCTTCCCGAGGTCATTGATCAGCGCCCGAACTCTCCCCCAATAGGGGCCGCAGAGCACGACGTCGCCGGGACGCAGGGTCCCTTTCTGAACCAAGATGCTCGCCGTCGGTCCGCGACCGGTCTCCATTTGTGCTTCGATCACCCGTCCGACCGCGGGGCCGTCGAAAAGGGCACGCAGCTCGAGAACCTCGGCCTGGAGAAGAATCATCTCCAGAAGATGGTCGATTCCTTTCCCTTTCAGGGCCGACACCTCGCAGAAGATGGTTTCGCCACCAAACTCTTCGGGAGCGAGACCTCGCTCCTGAAGCTGGGTTTTAACCCGGAGCGGATTGGCGCCGGGCGCATCGATCTTGTTGATGGCGACTATGATCGGAACGTTGGCCGCTCGGGCATGATCGATCGCCTCGATCGTTTGGGGCATTGCACCGTCATCGGCCGCCACGACGAGAACGACGATATCGGTGATCGAAGCTCCGCGAGCCCTCATCGCGGTAAAGGCTTCGTGGCCGGGCGTATCGATGAAAGTGATCGATTTGCCTCCATGATGGATCGTGTAGGCACCGATATGCTGGGTGATCCCCCCTGCCTCTCCTGCCGCCACTCGGGTATGCCGAATCGCATCCAAAAGAGTCGTCTTCCCGTGGTCGACGTGGCCCAGGAAGGCCACGACCGGTGAGCGAAGCTGTAAGTCGGGCGTCACCTCCGGCGCCGGCGGCGGTTCTTCCACGACCTTTGGAGCCGGCGGAGGAGGCCCATGCCGTTCCTTGCGCTCCGTTTGGATCTCAAAACCCATGCGAGCGGAAACCTTTTTGGCGACATCCTCGTCCAAAAGCTGGGTCAGCGTTGGGAAGATGTTCAACTCCATCAGGTGGTGGACCATCTGGAAGGGCTTGATTCCCAATAGGCCGGCCAGATCTTTGACGGCAATCGGTCCTCGAAGGGAGATCGTCTTTCTGCCCTCCGCAGCGGAATCGGCGGGAGTCTCCTTCAGAGTTTCTTCCATGGCAGCTACCGGGCTCGCACTGCTCGTCGGAGGATCCTTTCGTTTCGGAGGAGAAATGGTCTGCTTGGTTTTCGGCATGAAATACTCGAGGGCTTAAGAAGCTTTGGCACAAAGCCGCGCGTTTTCACGCATTTTCTTTACAGTCGCTAAATCAACTTCGGGAAGAACCGAGGCCAGATCCGTCTCTTCGCTTTCGGCTACGGCGGCCGGACTCAAAAAGCCTGCCCGTACGATCTGCTCCGCCGTCGACTGATCCACAGAGAGTGCGGTTGCCATCTCCTCGGTTGCTCGGGCCAGCTTTTGCGCAAAGTTCTCTTCCGCAGATTGCTCCCGGGCGACATCGATTTCCCACCCGGTGATCTTGCTGGCGAGCCACGCGTTCTTCCCTTTTCGTCCCAGGGCGATGGAGTAATTCTCTTCGTCCACCACAACCTTCACGCGCTTGCGGGCCTCATCCAACTCGACGCTTTTGATCCGAGCCGGCTTGAGGGCTTCGACGGCCAACTCGGCAACATCGGGTGACCAGCGGAAGAGGTCGATCTTTTCGATGTGGAGCTCCCGCACGATATTCTTGACCCGTGCACCGCGTACGCCCACGCAGGCTCCCACCGGATCGATCTTCGGGTTGGCGCTCCATACGGCGATTTTTGTGCGAAATCCGGGCTCTCTGGCCATAGCCTTGATCTCGACCGTATGATCCGCCACTTCACTCACTTCCAGTTCCAGCAGCTTGCGAACAAAGTTGGGATGGCTGCGCGAGAGGAGAATTTGGGGCCCGTGCGGGGTGTTGTCCACCGCAACCACATAGGCGCGAATCCGATCCCCGATCACATACTCCTCGGCGGGTACTCGCTCACGTGCCGCCATGACGCCTTCATAGCGACCGAGATCCAGGATCACATCCGAGCGCTCGAAACGGCGCACGGTCCCCATCACGATGTGATCCACACGATCCTTGAATTCGGCGAGCACCATCTCCCGCTCGATCGAACGGATCGTTTGATTGATCGACTGCTTGAAAACTTGCGCGGCGATGCGACCAAAGTCCTTTGGGGTCACCTCCACATCGATCAACTGCCCCAACTGGGCCGAGGGGTCCATCTCCTTGGCGCGCCTCAGGGAAACCTGGTCTCGGGGATCGACGACCTTCTCCACGACCTCAAGATTCGCCCTCGCCGTGATTTTGCCGGTCTTCGGGTGGATTTCTACCCGCAAATCTCGCGCCGGCCCGATACTCTTGCGGGCCGCGGCGAGGAGAGCCGACTGCATGGCTTCCAGAAAGGTTTCTCTACGAATCCCCTTCTCCCTCGCCATGTATTCGATGATGGCCAAGACTTCTTGATTCATGACTCTCTCCGGCGATACTTCCAAAGAAAAAAGTGGAAACCCTGCAAGTTTCCACCTTTCCTTTGTAGCAGAATCGCCTTACCGAAAAAATTACGAACGCTTCCTCCAACGGTCAAGGTTTGAATTGTTCCGCTCCACTCCGGAGCGGTACGGAGCGAAGGAAACGAGAGCGAAGTCGAATGGACGGCGGGGAGAGCATCCATGAGGACCAGCTAGGGTTGATCGCCGGACGGGGCGTCTACCCCGTTTTGTTGGCCCGAGCGGCCCGTCGCGCCGGAGTCGAGCAGCTCAACACGGTCGCCTTCGTGGGGGAGACGGATCCGGAAGTGGAGAAACTCAGCACTCGGACCGAGTGGCTGCGCGTCGGGCAACTGGCAGGCCTGCTCCGCTTCTTTCGCCGTAGCGGCGTTTCTCGCGCCGTCATGGCTGGAGCCGTGGCACCCTCTCACCTGTTTGACTTGCGTCCCGATCTGAAAGCTCTTTTACTGCTGGCCCGTCTCAAGGTGAGAAACGCGGCAACCATCTTCGGAGCCATTGCAGAAGAACTGAAGGCTTCCGGGGTCGTCCTGATGCCTGCTACGACCTATCTGGAGGACGAGCTTGCCCCCGTGGGACATTTCGGAGGACCGTCCCTTCGGCCGAGACAGAAGGAGGATGCCGGATTCGGGTTTCGGATGGCAAAGGAAATCTCGCGGCTGGATATCGGGCAGTCCCTGGTCGTGAAGCAAGGCACGGTCCTGGCCGTGGAGGCATTCGAGGGAACCGACAAGACCTTAGAGCGCGGCGGGGTTTTGGGCCGCGGCAAGGCCGTATTGATCAAGGTCAGCAAACCGGACCAGGATTTCCGATTCGATGTTCCGGTCATCGGTTGGCAGACGATCGAAGTGGCACGAAAATCCGGGGTGGCGCTGATCGTTTGTGAAGCGCAGAAAACGTTGATCTTGGAAAAGGAGAAGGTCGTCCAACTTGCCGGGGAGATGGGGATTTCGCTTTACGGAATGAAGCAAGAAGACGGGGGGATTTCTTGATGCAGCGGATTCGGATCGGGGTGATTGGCGTGGGGCATATCGGCCGACATCATGCCCGTCTTTGCGCGGAGCTTCCGCAAACCGAGCTCGTCGGCGTCTTCGATGTCGACAGGCAACGATGCCGTGAAGTAGCGGACCTGTATGGAGTTGAGCCATTTTCCTCCATGGAGGAACTCATCGCTCGCTCTGTGGCGGTGACGGTCGCGACTCCCACGGGGACGCACTTCGCGGTGACAACGGCTTGCTTGCAGGCGGGTTGTCATGTGCTCGTCGAGAAACCGATTGCAGACCAAGTCGAGGAAGCGCGGGCGCTGGTTTGCCTGTCTCGCGAGAAGGGCTTGCTGCTGCAGGTGGGCCATGTGGAGCGATTCAATCCCGCCTTCCGCGCGATGGAACCCTTTCTGAGGACTCCTAGGTTCATCGAAGCTCATCGCCTCTGTCCCTATCCTGGGAGGAATACCGAGATTGGCGTAGTCTTCGATCTCATGATTCACGATCTGGAGATCATCCTGCATCTGGTCCAGAACCCAGTGGTCGCCATCGATGCGGTCGGAGTGGCCGTCTTGAGCTCGACCGAGGATATTGCCAACGCGCGCATCCGCTTTGCGGGTGGGACCGTTGCCAATTTGACGTGTAGCCGGATCAGTCCGGAAAAGATGCGGAAGATCCGGATCTTTCAGGACGACGCCTATCTCTCCCTTAATTATGGAGACCAGTGCGGCGAGATCTACCGGAAGAAGAATGGGCGAATCGAACGGGAGGCGATTCCGGTCGAAAAGGATGAACCGCTCCGGCTCCAGATCGCCGCGTTCGTCGATTGCGTGAGATCCCAATTCGCTCCGGTCGTGGATGGAGGGAAAGGGGTTGCGGCTCTCGACTTGGCCATGCAGATTTCGGATCGGATCGGAGAGGCGGCTGCTACTCCATGATACGATCGCGTCGGAAGAGAAAATTCTACCTGGTTGCCGGAGAGCCGAGCGGGGACACTCTGGGAGCTTTGTTAATCGAAGCGCTCCGGCGGCAGGAGCCGGAGGCGGTTTTCCGCGGCGCGGGTGGGACGAAGATGGCGGCGGCAGGCCAAAGGCAGACGGTCGATCTCACCAAGCACGCCGTCGTGGGCCTCGTAGAGGTTCTCCGGCATTACCCCGAACTGCGGAAGCTCTTCCATCGACTCGTGCGCGAAATCGAGGCTGCTCGCCCCGAGGCGGTGGTTTTGATCGACTATCCGGGATTCAACCTGCGGCTGGCTCGGGTTCTTCACCGCCGCTTACCAGGGCTGAAGGTGATTTTTTATGTCAGTCCCCAGGTATGGGCTTGGAAGCCCGGGCGTGCCGAGCTTTTAACCGAAAGCGTCGACGAGTTACTTGTCCTCTTTCCCTTCGAAAAGGAGTGGTACGTCCAGCGCGGCAGCTCGCTTCCCGTTTCCTGGGTGGGTCATCCACTCTGGGATCGGCTCCTGGACAACGAGCGGCCGAAGCTCCCTCCGGACCGGCATACCCTTGCGCTCTTGCCCGGCAGCCGGGAAAGCGAAATCCAGCGCCATCTGCCGCTGCTTGTGGGAGCCGCCGCGGAGATGCAGGGCCAACGGGACGACTTGGAGTTTCTCTGGATTCTTCCCGATGCCCGGCGGGAGGCGTACGCCCGCGAGCAGTTGGCTCTGTGCGGCTCCGGCTGCCCGGTTCGCTTGCGAGTCGGCTACCCTCTTTCCCATCTCTCCCGCTGCAGCCTAGCACTGCTCTGCTCGGGATCGGCTTCCCTGGAATGCGCCGCGGTCAGCACCCCGCAGATTCTCGTTTACAAGGCCAACCCGATTACGTACAGCGTCGCCAAGCGGGTGGTTCAGGTTCGTTTTCTGAGCATGGTGAATCTCTTGGCCGATGAGGAAATCATTCCCGAACTCGTCCAGGAAAGGCTGACTCCGGGCGCGATCGCCGAAGCGGCGTTGCATCTTCTGGCGAACCCTGGCGAGTGCTCTCGAATGGTCCATGCGATGCGCGAGACTCTACGGCCGCTTGCTGAGCCAGGAGCGAGCGCCCGGGCCGCTGCGCGCGTCTTGGCGGTGGCTACACGGACGAGCGAGAGCAACGAGGCAGAAAAGGAGACGGGCGGCGGGCGCTCCCGAGAGCGGGAGGCCTCCTCGCCCGAGGAGTCTGCCGCAGGGAGCTTTGCTTCGGAAGGCCGTCCCGGCTAGCCGGCATCTCCGACAAGGATGTTCTTGCGGCGATCGCAAGGAGAAGCTCACTTCTCCTTCGCGGAAGGCAATCGCAGGAGTAGCTCGGGCGGCTCGGCCCGCTGAGTCTGTAGGATGCCGCTGTAAAAGAGGCGGAAGACATACCCGTAGAATCGCTGATGCGGGACGGGATGATCCAAGCGATAAGTAACCTGGAGAACCTCGACACGCTTGCCTCCCCAGCGAGGGAAGGCATTCTCGAAGCCGACGGTCACCTGAGCATTGGTGGGCACGATGATGCCCGCATCGATCTGGTCGTAGGCGTAGAACTGGTAGCGGATCTGCCCCAAGGAGATTTTCGTCCTAGGGTCGGCTGCGATCCGAAAGCGGAAAAGTAACTCCTGACCAAACGGGCTGCCGTTGCCGTTCCGGCGCTCGACTCCAATCAGTTGAAGCGGGGTTTTGACCTGATGACGGAAGGCAGCTTCACTCGAATCGGTGCCCTCCGCTTGCGCTGCTTCTTCAAGACGGTTGCGGGCTCTTTCGTAGGCTGTCCCGGCTGCCGGCCCGATCGCAATGATCCGACTCCAGTACTCTGTAGCCCGCGCGACGTCCTTTTCTTCTTCGGCCAATGTGCCCTGTCGTTCCAGGACGGTCGGATTTTGTGGGTCGAGACCTTCGGCTTGCGAGAGGGCCGCTCGCGCTAAGGTCCGATCTCCTTCGTTTGCAAAACGCTTCGCTTCCTGGAGAAGAGCCGCCACCCGCTCGCTGTTGGTGAGAGCCGGTGGAGCCAGGCGCCCTCCACTGGAACGAGGGTCCAGGACGAGGGAGGGAAGATTACGATCGTACTGGCCGGACGAAACGGGAAGGCGAGGGCTCAGAAGAGCCGGGAGCGGCCGCTCCTGCGTCAACTGCGAGAATTGGGCGTGGGGCATCAGGGCGGGAGCGCGCGTGTCCCCTTTGATCCTGTGGCGGAGCCAGAATACCGACAAAAGCGCCAATCCTTGGGTGACGACTACCAGAGAGGCAAACCAGAGAGACCAGGCGTAGATTTTCGGGATGACTCGTTTGAGAGGAGCGGGTGCTGGTTGCGGGGAACTGGTCGCTTTTGGGAAAAGCGGCGGGGGAGGAGGAGCCAGCACCGGTTCCTCCAGAGGCTCTCCACGTATCGTGTCCCTGGCTGGCTCCAGTTGCGGCTCCTCGGCGCCGACGCCTTCCGTAGGGGAAGAAGGGGAAGCAGTGCCCCGGGTTTCGGCGAGCAGCAGCGGCAGGCGTCTGGCGGCAGCCCGGAGAGCAGCCGCGTTGACTTTTCTCCGCGTCGCCGGCGAAGGCAAGGCGGGGGATGAGGAATCGAGAGGAGCGGTTGCCGACACGAAGGAAGACGTTGATTCTCGATCCGGCGAGACTAAGCTATCTGCGTCAGTCCTTTTCTGATCTTGCATGGAAAAACCCACGCCGGACACTCCCATTCGAGAGCCTACCGACCGAGAACTGGTTCTCTGTCTGCAGAACGGGGATCTTGGAGCGTTCGACCAGCTTGTCAAGCGGTATCAAGCGCGCCTCTATCGGGTGATCTACGGAGTGCTGCTCCACCACGAGGATACGAACGACGTTCTCATGGAAACATTTGTAAAGGCTTACCGCAACATGGGCCGATTCCGGATCGGGGCCTCCTTTTATACCTGGATTTATCGGATCGCGGTCAATACGGCAATTAGTCATCGGCGGAAATTTGCTCGCTTTCGGCTGGCAGGCGGCTCCGGAGAAGGGGACGACGAAGAAAGAACGCCGGAGGCGTTCGTGGACGAATCGGCGGGAAAAGAGGCTCTGCGGAGAATCGAGCTTCAGGAGCTCCATCGAGAGCTCGATCAAGCGCTTGGCCAGTTGAGCGAAGCCCATCGGGCGGTGGTCACTCTTTTCGATATTGAAGGACTAAGCCATGGGGAGATCGCCAAGATTCTCGGATGCTCCGAAGGAACAATTCGATCCCGACTCTTTTACGCACATAAACGTTTGCAGCAGCTGCTGCGTAATTATGTTTGACGCCGTCGGCGGTAACAGAGCAAGGTTTAGGGTCAACGATGAAGGGAAAGCAAGTGATCGAGACGAAACTCAACGAGCAGTTGCGTAACTTTTTCGCCAATCGTGTAGCGGAAAAGGCAACCCCTGAGTATTTCGAGGGGATGCTGGGGCAGGTTCACCGGCGGTTACGGCAGGAGCTTGTCGGCCGTCCGAGTTGGTGGGATCGGTTCGCGGAACTGTTCAATCTCTCCTTGCCGGAACTCCGACCTCTGTTCGTTCGGTATGCTCTCCCGCTGGTTCTTTTCGGTGCCGTCGCAGGCTTTGCCCTGCAGCATGACCGCGTGGCCCCTTTGGCCCCTAAGGGAGCTCTTCTTGCCGCCGGTGGAACTCCATCCCTGATGGCAGACCCTTCCTTGACGCATGGTCTCGGTTCGAACCAGGATCTACTCATTGACCAGAGAGGAGCCGGGGCGCCGGCCTTCATCCGGCCGACGATTGTATGGGGAGCGGGGGAGGGAGTGGTAACCAAGGCAAAAGACCGGGAAGATGGAGGACGATCGTTCGCGAGTGTGCTTCCCGTCCGGTATGAAGCCAGCGTTGACTTTTAGAGTTTCGCTTTTTGGGATTGGCGTTCTGCTATTCGCGTCGAGCGCGGTTCCAGTCTTGGCGTGGCAGGAATCCGTCGCTGCTCTCGGGACTGAAGTCAGCCGGGTATTTGGAGTCGCGCAGCATTCTGTCGTCCGCGTACGAGTTCGGAACAACTCGGTAGATGCGGTCGGAAGCGGTTTCTTCATCGATGCGAGCGGGACGGTCGTCACGCTCGCGGAACTCGTGGGACAAGGGCAGGAGATCCGAGTGGAGTCGGAGAGCGGAAGCTTGCCCGCCGAGTTGGTGGGGCAGGATAGCCGGAGTGGGTTGGCTCTGCTGCGGACTCATCCAGGTCGGCCTACGTCATTTCTCCCTATCGCCTCCGGTAAGGAACCTCCGCCGGGAGCTTTTGTCGTCGGAGTGGGATATCCGTTTAATCTATCCGCGTCACCGATCGTAGGGGTGGTGTTGGGTTCAGACCGGCAGTTTCAGGATCGCCTCTTTTGCGTATCGCATTTACGGGTGGATGTTACCGTCAGCCCGGGAGAGCTGGGAGCGCCACTGCTCAATCTTCAAGGATCTGTCGTGGGGGTGGTGATGGCGGTCGTCAACGAGGGGAGGTGGGCGTATGCATTGCCCGGAAAGGCTACGGAGCGTATCATTGCCGACGTGCGGGAGTATGGCCGAGTCCGGTACGCATGGGCCGGGGTCGGCGTGGCCAGGGTCGGAGATGACCGAACGCAGAGCCCTGTCATCGTAACCCGGCTCTTTCCCAATTCGTCGGCTAAAGAGAGTGGACTGCAGGAAGGAGATCGGTTGGAACGGATTAACGGAAAACCGATCCATCGTTTATCGGACGTCGTCGATGCATCCTTTTACGCATCGGTTGGCGAGCCGATGAAGGTCGCTGTTTCCCGAAACGGGAAGACCAAGCATTTTTCGCTGCGTGCCGGGGAGCGGCCTTCGGATAATACGGGAGGAGCTCCCGGCGCGCCGGCCGTCACGGTCGATACCTCCGCGGCGCAGCCTGTCACAGCACCTCCCGTCCAGAAAACGGTGGGAGGCGGCCCGAATTAGAGCGCCCGCGTCATGGCGGCTTCCCACCTACCGATGCGGGCATCTGCACAGGCCCGGACTATAGGTAGAGGAGCAGCCGGCGGATTCCCTTGGTAACCGAGATGGAGAGTCAAGAGCCCGCCGTCGTTCCAGTCGACGTTCAAAAAGTTCGTCCGAGCGTCATCCCGTACGGCGGCATCGGCGGGCTTCTCTTCTGGATCAGCGTCTGCGTCTTTCTCGGAATCAGCACCATTCACTTCTACGGCAAGTTTACGGTTCGAGACCGGGATGTCCGAGCCCTGCAAGGCGACTCCGAGCTTCTGCGAAGAGAAAACCAAAAGCTTCACGCAGTGGTCGACCAACTGCAAACCGAACTCAGCCAGACGGGCAGTCTGTTGCGGTTGCAACAAGATCTGATAGGACAATCTGCCGCTACGAATGGAACGGGCGATTCGAAGAGGGAAGAGCCGAGATCACGAACTCTTTCGCCCTCGGAAACCCTGGAACTCCGGACTCTGGAGGAGCGGCTGGATAAAGCTTTCGCGGCACGGACGATCGCGAAGGAAGCGGCCATCCTCCGGCGAGAAGACGGGATCGTGATCGTCCTCGACGATCACACCCTCTTCCCCGGAGCGGGCCTCAAAATCGGGAGTTCCGGCTTGACGCTTCTTCACGAACTGGCGGCCGGCCTGAAACCTCTTCCGCCATCCGTCGAAGTCCGGATCACGGGTTTCGCCGAGCCGTCTCCGACGCTTGCGGGCGCTCGCAAAACTCCCCTCTCCAACTGGGAAGTATCCTTGCTGCGCGCCTCGGCGGTCGCAAAACAACTCGTGGAAGGAGAACATCTCCCCGCCGAGAAAGTTATTGCTTCTTGTCGTGGGGCACAGCTTCCCTCGGCGAAGACTCCCGGGGCGGCCGCCGGACCTTCCGCCCATCCGCTCGAAATCGAACTCATCTTCAACCCGGACACCCGTGGCGACCAGAGAGAAGCGACGAGAGGAGGAGCCGGTTCTAGCGAGCGGCAAGGTGGAAGGTGAACACCTTTAACCTTGCTTCCTTCGCCTTTCGGCGTCGGCGATCGGAAGGCTTTTCGAAGGAACGCCGCGCTCGCACTTCTCGTAGCGTTCCTTCGCGGTCGAGCTTGCGCTTGAGCCGTCGTAATGCTTTGTCGATCGATTCGCCTTTTTTTACTCGGACTTCGGTCATTTGCCTCCAGGGTCTATTGCTTGTCGACGGGAAAAGAAGCTCTTTTCCCAAAGATGGGATCCACTTTTTGTCAGCTGTCAGGAAATAGGACGGCCGCACCCGCGAATCGGCCCTCCCGAAGCGCACCGAGCGCCTCGTTTGCCTGCGAGAGCGGGTATGAGTGGATATGAGTACAAAAATGAACTCGCGCTGCCAAGGAAAAGAATTCTTCGCCATCTTGTCGAGTCAGATTCGCAATCGAGGCGATCTGCCTCTCTTCCCAAAGGAGATGGTAGGGGAAGGAGGGAATGTCGCTCATGTGAATTCCCGCGCAGACGACCTTCCCGCCGCGGTCGAGTACACGCAAAGCCGCTGGGATCAACTCCCCGACGGGAGCAAAGAGGATGGCCGCATCGAGAGGAACAGGAGGAGCTTCCGTCGAGGCGCCCGTCCAGACCGCGCCCAACTCTCGAGCGAGGGTTTGCGCCGCGACATCACCGGGCCGGGTAAAGGCGTAGACCTCTTTCCCTTGCGCAACGGCTAGCTGAACAAGCAGATGCGCGGCGGCTCCGAATCCGTAGAAGCCGAGCTTCTCCCCTGATTCCGCCTGCCGATACGAGCGGTAGCCGATGAGACCGGCGCAGAGCAGCGGTGCAGCCTCCCCGTCGCTGTAAGCCGGGGGCAGCGAAAAGGCAAACCGCTCATCGGCCACCAGATATTCCGCGTAGCCTCCATTGCGGGTGTAACCCGTGAATTCGGGATCTTCGCAGAGGTTTTCCCGACCGCTGCGGCAGAAGCGACAGTGCCCGCAGGTTTTGCCCAACCAAGGAATTCCCACCCGCTGCCCGATCGCAAATCGTTTTGCCCCGGGGCCCGGGCGCACGACATTCCCAACGACCTCATGGCCGGGAATTAGGGGTAGCTTTGGTTCTGGGAGCTCGCCGTCGACTACATGGAGATCCGTCCGGCAGATGCCACAGGCGCTGACCTTGACGAGAATCTCGCCCTCTCCCGGTTCGGGCGTCGGCAGCGAGCGCTCGACAAGAGCCTTTCCTGGCCCGTCCCAGACCATGGCTTTCATCAATGGAAGGGCATCCTTTCCGCGTCCGACCGGACGCAAAGTCCCCACAGTATCCCGACAGGCGCCTGCCGTCAATCGGACCTCTTTCTGGTGTCTTGACGAGAGCAGGGGAAAGTCCCTAGGTTAAACCACTGGCTCAAAACCCGGTCCAGAGAAATGGGTCGGGAGCGGGAAGGAACGAAACCAACGAGTAGGCTAGGCGGAAGATCTCATGCGGATAGATATCTTGATCACGGCGGACTTGGGACACCTGAAGGCTTACCGGGTGTCGGTGGATGAGCTTACCGGGAAGCCACATATTCAGATCCTGGCGGATCAGGTTCTTCCGGACGCGCATAAGAAACTGGGGGACATCGAAACAGATGAGCCCGGGCGCTATTCGGTTCGAACCGGAAAGATTACGTTAGGGCGCCCCGCCGGAGAGCAGAACACCATTGAGCTGGAAATTCGCAAGCGATTGCTGGGCCAACTGGCTCATGAGATTGACGCCCTGATCCATCGGGAAGATTGCAAGCGCTGGGGCTTGGCCGCCTGCTCCGAAGTGCTTCCGAGGCTCTTGGAGAAGCTCTCGTCTGCCACCCGGGAACGGCTGATCAAGACGATTCCCTCCGATTTGACGAAACTCGATAAGGAAGACGTTCTCGCCCGATTTCTCGGATAGGAAGGCCGGCCGTTTAGCCTACCTATCTCACAAGCGCAGGTTAGGAACGCCGCGGCTTCCTTCGCGCCGTCGGCCTGACGGGATGGCGGGCGCCGCCTTCCTCGAAAAGGTCGGCGAGATGCAAGTGTCGGAGCATGGAGCGCTTCTTGGTCTGGTGGGCTTCCATTCGCCCTAAGACATCGTCCAGGAAGCGCAAGGCCTCTTCGAGGTGAGGCCCTTTGTTGAGCATCACGCACTCCGATCGTTCCGCCATGGCTGCGTCGGTGACTTCCGCCCGGGAAGGGAAACCCGTCGTCGCGAGGGTTTCCAGGACTTGTGTCGCCCAAATCACAGGCAGATGGGCAGCTTCCGCTACCCACAAGATTTCTTCCTGCACTTCCGCGAGCCGCTCGTAGCCGCACTCGACTGCCAGATCTCCCCGGGCGATCATGACCCCAACCGAGGGGCTGCGCATCGCCGTGAGCAGGATGGTCGGGAGCGCTTCGAACGCCTTTCGGGTCTCGATCTTGACGATGATCGGCAGCCGCTCGTCCCCGGCTCCTCGCAGAGCTTCCTGCAGCATGACGACGTCAGAGGGAGTGCGCACGAACGAAAGGCCGATGCCATCCCCGTGCTCGATGATCCAGGGAAGCAGCGCACGATCCTTTGGAGAAAGAGGAGGCAGGTCGAGGTCGGTTTCCGGAAGATTGATTCCTCGATTGGGGCGGAGCTTCTCTCCCCGTAGCCGGGCTCGGGTCGTTTCGATGACGACTTCCTTAGGCGTGGCGGAGCAGACGCTCCCTGCGATTCGCCCATCGTCAAACCAGACGTTCTGCCCCACGTGCAAGAACCGCAAAACCTCGGCCGGTTCCACTTCGATTGCGGGAAGCGCTCTCTTTCCCATGGGAGCGACGCGCCCTTTTGAATCGGGCGAGACCAACCGGAAGCGGCTCCCACGATGGAGAAGCAGGAAAGAACTGCCGTCGCCCATCCCCTGGGCGAATGCGGCCCGCTGGCCGAGATGCTCCAGGCTGGGAGTCGGGTCGAAGGAGACGAAAGCGGTCTCTTCCGACACCGTCGCTCCTTGGCGAGATTCTGCCAGAAGGCCGGCTTCAAGCCGGTCAACGATCCGCAGCGAACGGGGCTTCCCGCGGATGTCGAAAAAGAGGATCTCCTTCCCCGGCGTGAGCTGCCGTACCCAATCCTCGGGAAAGAGGAGGGCGGCGCAGACCCCTTCGGGCATGCGGCCGGGGAGGACTGCGAAGAGTCCGATCCGCGCGGGCTCGATCACCCTGCCGAATCGATCGGCCACGGGCTTCCAGGTGGTGAAGCGCGGGCCGTTCCGTATGGCGCCGGTCCGCAGCTTGGGTCCCGCGAGGTCCAGGATGATGCGAATTGGCCGACTCTCCTTCCGAGCTGCCCGGCGGAGGTTCTCCACCATCTGAAGCCAGACGGCCTCGCTGTCATGGGTGCAATTGATTCTCGCGATATCCATGCCTGCTCGAAGAATTCTGCGGGTGAACTCAGGATCCTGCGCTGCTTCCGACGGCATTGTCACCATGATGGTCGAGTTTCGACCCGCGGGCTTGGGACCGAGAAGAGAAGCCGTGTGTGCTTGGAGAAGCTCTGCTCCCTCCTGCCGGGTCAGCGGTGGGTGAACCTTGGCCAGCTGCGGGGGGACCTCTTCCCCCAGCGCATGCAGGACGGCCTGCAGACTGAAGAGCACACACCCTTCCGCCCGGCCGAGCGAAGAGAGTCCTCGGTCGGCAAGTTCCCCCTGGAGCCGGCGCAGGTCAAAGCGCCGGAGGGCCAGGTAATGGACGAGATTGCGTGCGCTCGCCTGGTAATCGGGATGAACCTTTTCGAGCAAAACCCGAAACTTCTCCTCCAGAGCGATTGCCGCGTCTCCAATCTCGACCAGCTTTTTGATTAGATTTCGGCGGGTCATCGACGGTCCGGTTGCACGATGTCAACGCCCGAAGAAGTGCCCAGCCGGGTTGCTCCGGCTGCGACAAGCCGTTCGGCGGCGGCCCGATCCCGAATTCCTCCCGAAGCTTTGATCTGCACGTCCGGGCCGACCGCCCTCCGCATCAGGGAAACCAGTTCGGGGGTAGCCCCGCCGAAGCCGAAGCCGGTGGAAGTCTTAAGAAAAGCTGCTCCCGCTCTGGCTGCATGGACGCAGGCGGATCGAATTTCCGCTTCCGTTAATGCTCCGACTTCGAGGATGGCTTTCACCGGATGAGGAGCCGCCGCCTGCACCACAGCAGCGACGTGGGCCTCGACGCGGTTCCAATCTCCCTCTTTCGCCGCACCCAGGGGAATGACCATGTCGAGCTCCTCGGCTCCCTCCTCGACGGCAATCTCGGCTGCCCGTGCCTTTAGCCGAAGACTCGATGCGCCGTGGGGAAAATCGATCACCGTGCAGAGACATACTCCGCTGCCTTCAAGCCGGCGCCCCGCTTCGGGGAGCCAGAGGGGCTGAATACAGACCGAATAGAAGCCGTAAGCCAAGGCTTCCTGACAGAGCCGAGCAATCATCGCGGAGGTAGCGTCTGGCCGCAAAAGCGTCTGATCGATCATGGAGGCGAGCCTTTTGCCCGTCTCGTCCAGAGCCGCATTTTCCGTCGCGTTTTCTGTCAGGTCGGTCATCTCTATTCTCTCCGGGAATTGATTCTACTTCTTTTGGCTTACAAGAGAAGGGAGTCTCGCATGGACAATTCATCCCTTGGATTCCTTGGCCGCCGCGAAACCGATCTCGCCCTGTACTTCCAGGCGTTCGGTAAATTTGGGTCTCTTCTCCACCTCGTCTAAAAAGCGGAAGAACTCGTCCGCCGTCTCGAAAAGATGGCCCTTTTCCACATAAGAATCGGTGGTAAAGGGAGAGAAACCTCCCGGAAAAATCATGTAACGGGCCTTCATGTAGTCTCGAGCATGGCCGAGCTCATCCATCATGCCCGCGGAAAGCGGCGGTCGCTCCGGATAGGGATGGATCGCGACGACGGCATGCACCTTGCCGACATACCAGTGCAGGTCGCGGTGGACGGTATAGGCGTAGATCACCTCCCGATCGATGGGAGAGTCGAACTCTCGGGCGATCTCGACCGTCTGCGGGTCGATGACGACCGCATATTCCCGCAGGCGCTGGACGATGCGGTTGATTTCGAGCCGCATGGTTGGTTCTGCGTGCGTCATCGAATAGCTGACGTAGACGACCCAGGGTTTGGGATGGCAGACCAGCTTGTAGAGCGCATCCGCTGGTTCGTTGACGGCGAGAACGTAGTGGGGAATCCCCATATAGCGTGCCCAATCCTCGGAGAGGGAGACCTCCTCGTTCATCCAGGAAAGAATCTCGTAGATCGTGTGGTGGCGCTCTTTGAGTGCCCGCAGGAAGCGATCGGGATGATCAAGGGACTCGAGTTCCTTCTTGATGACCCATTCGGCCTCGATCAAGGTCACGACCGCGTCCGGCGCGATGAAGTCCCGGAGGATCCGTTGGTCCTTGAACTTCCGATTGATCCGGTTCCATTCGATGGTCGCAGGGAGGCGGACAATCACATCCGAGCAGCCGTGCTTGGCGATCTCGTAGCCGATCTTTTCGTACTCCCGCTCGCGAGTGAGCTCGAAGACATAGTCGGTCGTTCCCAAGAGACGCTCCAGAGGTTTTTTCCCATGCTTCGTAAACTCGCCCACCGCATCGAAGACCCGGATGTCTCTCCCGTTTTCCTTGCCGAGAGCAACCACCTTCCGCAGATAGGAGGCGTCACTCATGCCTGCGACCATGCCCGTGACCAGAAGTTTCATAATCCGTGCCGATGGGAAAAGGTTACGGGACACGGAGCCGATGCGATGGCTCGTCGGCATCCTGCGCCGCCCTCCAGGCCGGGTCGGGGGACTCGCTGCGATCGCGCCACAGCGAGACGGCGACGCCCTCCGCCTGGGGGAGCGGAAACTTTTCCAAAACGACCGAAACGCTTTTCACCTTGGGGCGGCGGAGAACCGCCGCGGCAATCTCTTCTGCCAATCGTTCGAGGAGGTTGCGGGGCCGGGCGCCGGCTACTTGTCGGACCTCTCGGGCAAGCTCGTCGTAGTCGACCGTCTCCTGGATCTGATCCGAGCGGGCGGCCTCTTCGAGGCCGCCGACCTGGAGGCGAAGAGAGACACGGAGAGGTTGCGCCCGACTTCTTTCCTCCTCGGTGATCCCGATTCGGCTTTCGAGCCAAAGCCCTCGGATCTCAATCGCGTCGCCCATCGCTCCCCTTGCGTCCTTCTGCGCTGCTTTTTTGTAAAGAAGATGGGCGAGGAAAGAAGGAAAGAAGGCCTCTTCCAGCGTAATCCAGACGAGCCGGCTGACCCCCGGTTCCCGGCTGCTCCGGGAACCGGCAACATTGAGGACGCGAATCTGGTGCTCTTCGAGGAAGGCGCGCAGTTTCTCCGCCGGGTAGGGTGTTCCTCCGTTAAGATGGACCCAAGGCTTGCGAAGACGAGCCGCTTCCTCCGCCGTGAGGCGGGAGCCCCCGCTGAGCGTCCGGTCAACGGTGAAGATGACGGTGCCATCGCTATCGCGCACGTTCCACAGAGTGCGCTCCACATAATCCTCACTCGGCGTCTCTTCCAGAGGATAGCGGTGGGGAATGGCGCCGTCTTCGGCGCGACGCCCCCGCGGGCACCAGCCTCCTGCCGCGATTCCATGGGCGAGCGCCCAATCGAGAGCCGCGCGATCGGCTCCGGTTTGCCCGCCGGAAACGATCTTTTCAAGGGGCGATCGAATCTCTTGGCGCATAGAGGGATTTCTATCCGATCCCTTGATTCCTGGCGAGCGTCCTTGCGAAGGGAAGAGGCCGCGGGGAAGCCCTTTTCCCTTTTCGACTGCTTCGGGATCGTGGCAGAAAAAGAGCCATGAGCCCCTTGCCGCCGGAGCCCCGGATCGAGACGCGCCTTAAGGTCTACTACTTCGATACCGACGCGGCGGGAGTCGTCCACAACGTGGCTTACCTGCGGCTCATCGAAGTGGCCCGTTCCGAGCTGGCGGAGACGCTCGGCTGGAGCCTTCAAGAGATGGGGAGGACGGGCCTTGTCCCTGTCCTGGTTCGGACCGAGATCGACTACTTGCGACCAGCTCGGCTGGGCGAAGATCTCTCCATCGAGTCGAGGCTGACTCGGCTGGAACGAGTGCGCTTCGTCATCGAGAGCGTCATTCGGAAGCGGGGAGAGCCGGACGATCTCGTCCGCTGCCGTCAGACCCTCGTCACGGTGCGCCTCGCGAACGGTCGCCCCCAGGCCGTACCGGAGAGCTGGGTGATGGCCTATCCCCACCTGTCGAGCGGGGGCACCGGATCAAGGACTGTCTCTTGAGAGGGGAAGCTTCTTTTTCGTCCCACCGGGGGAGAGCCGGGCGGCCGACGGGACTCGAACCCGCAACAGCCAGAACCACAATCTGGAGCTCTACCATTGAGCTACGGCCGCCGTCTGCTTCCGAGCCACCATAGGGCAGCGAGCCCCCCGGCGCAAGCGCCGGCTCCACCATCTTGCCTGCGGATCCGGGCCGAGAAAGCGAGGCCTTTCTCGCTTGTTCTTAGGCGATCCCGGGGAATACTGGAGAGAAGATGATCATCCTTTCGACCTCGGCGATCCGACGGAGCGAAGAGAAGGAAATGGCCCGTGGAATTTCCGACGAAGAACTGATGGAACGGGCGGGAAGGGGGTGCGCCGAACGGATTCTCGAGGCGTTTCCGGGAAAGAAGAGGGTGCTTGCCCTAGTCGGGCGGGGCAATAACGGCGGCGACGGGCTGGTCATTGCGCGTTGTCTCGCCCTCGCCGGTTGGGACGCAACCGTCTACCTCTCCACCGAGCGCGAGGGGCTGGGAGCGCTCTGCGCAAAAAAGCTCGGGGAGTGGGAGCGGCAAGGCGGACAGGTGGCTCCCTTCGGCTCTCCACCCTGGGCAGAGGTCGATCTCGTCCTCGATGCCCTGCTCGGCATTGGAATGAAAGGAGAGCTTCGGGGAGAGATGGCCCAGCTCGTCTCCAGCCTCAACGACGAGCGGGCCAGGCGATTTTTCCGGACGGTCGCGGTCGACACGCCCTCTGGCCTTTGGGCTGGCGCGAACGCCGCTTCCGCGGCCGTGGTGGCGGACCTCACCCTGACGGTTGGCTACGGCAAGGATTTCCTCTTTCGGGAAGCCCTTTCCCGCTTCGTGGGCCGGATCGAAATCGTGCCGATCTTCTCCGGCCGCGAAGAGTGTGGAGGCGGAGCCGAAGCGATCGTTCCCGAGGAGGTCGCCCGGTGGCTTCCGAGACGCAGCGCGCACTGCCATAAGAATCAGTTTGGCCGGGTTCTCCTTTTGGGCGGCTCCCGCGGCTTCACCGGCGCCCCTGCCATGGCTGCGAGCGCAGCGCACCGGGTCGGCGCGGGACTCGTGACCCTTGGCGTACGGGAGGAGGTCTATCCCGTTGTCGCCGCCCACAGCCGATTGGAGACCATGGTCTTCCCGATCTCGGATGAGTCGCTGCTCGCCTCGAACCTCTCCCGGGCGACGGTCGTCGCGATCGGTCCCGGTCTCGGCTTGGATCGAGCGGCCGAGGATCTCCTTGCCCTTCTTGTGGAAGAAAACCGATCCCCCGCCGTCTTCGATGCGGATGCCCTGACCCTTTTCGCGAGAAATCCGGGGCTCTTGGATCGGTTACGCTTCCCGGCGGTTCTCACCCCTCATCCGGGAGAGATGAGCCGGCTTCTCGGACGGAAGATCAGGGACGAAGAGAGGGAAGAGGCGGCGCGCGAATTCGTCGAGCGGACTCCGGCGACCCTCGTTCTCAAGGGCACTCGCACGCTCGTCGTCCGGAAGGGAGAGTCTTTCTGGTACAATACAACCGGAAATCCCGGCTTGGCCGCCGGAGGATCGGGAGACATCCTTCTGGGAATCCTGGCTGGGTTGATCGGTCAGGGAATACCGCCCTGGGAGGCGGCAAAGCTGGGAGTCTGGCTCCATGGGCGGGCAGCCGATCTCCTCCTCCAGGCAAGGGAGGTCGAAGAAGGGATCCTGGCGACCGAGGTGGTCGAGAGCTTGGCTGGAGCGATCCGAAGCTTCCGTGCGGCGGCCTGCCGGGCCCTCCGCGAGCGGGAGGAGTGGTCTGCGGGCAACCTCGCTGTGGCTCCTACCACCAGCCGGGCCCCCAGCCCATGACAGTCGGTTCCCAGCCGATCGGATTCCAGTATTGGTCGATGGCGCCGTATTCGTCGATCGACCCGTAGGCTGCCAGCTCCTTCTTCTGCTCTTCTTCGATCACTTTCGGCTCGTGCGGCCAGAGAGAGAAGTGAATGGCCTCCATCCGGATCGTTGGACCCGGACGGAGCGCCGGGTTGGGGAGGACGCGTCCGGCCACGACGAGCCTCTTCCCTGGGCTGTAGACCGTGGGATCGAGTCGACCCTCGTATTCGGCGAGGATCCGGCCACCGGATTCTGCTGTCCTAAGCGGCACGTCATGGGCGCTCAGTGGTCGCTGCGAAAGGAGCACGACGCTCCCCTTCTCGAAGAGTCGGGTCTCGATGATCCGGCCGCCGAAGACGACGATCCTGCCTTGGAAGGCGGCCGGGTCGGCTGCGATCTCCGAAAAAAGCGGCTGACCTTTGGCCTTGTGGCGCAGGGATTCCGGAACGGGGCTTAAGTTGGCGCATCCCGCCAGGGAAAACAGACAGAAGATCAAGAGGCTGGGAACAACCAGCCGCTCCTTGCGGTTACCCATCGCTAGAGGGGAGTGAAGCAGGCTTGCCTTTCTCGGCCAAGACCGGAATGCAGATCGAATCGGTTTGCTCGGCCGGTGAGGGAAAAAAGACTTGGCGGGCCGACGGAAAATGAGCATGAGAAGGCAGATCGGCTCCCGTGATATAGGGACTGCCCGCGAAGATGTCTCGAGAAGCCATGGAATCCCGGAAACCCGTTCGCGTCGCCCTTCTCCAGGCTGGAGCGGGAAGAGATCGAGACGACAATCTCCAGCGGCAGGAGAGACTCTTTCAAGAAGCGGCGGAGCAGGGGGCGGAGGTCATCTGCACGCAAGAACTCTTCGCCGCGCCGTATTTTTGTCAGGAAGAGAATGTCGAGGCCTTCCGATGGGCCGAGGCGATCGACGGCCCGACCGTCCGGTTTCTGCGGAAGCAGGCGCAAGGAGCCAAGGCGGTGGTGATCGGCTCCTTCTTCGAACGGCGTGCCCCAGGACTTTTCCATAACACCGCCGTGGTGATCGACCCTGCCGGGACTCTACTTGGCTGCTATCGGAAGATGCATATTCCCGACGATCCCGGCTATTACGAGAAGTATTACTTCACACCCGGGGACTTGGGCTTTCGCGTCTGGCCAACCCCCGCCGGTCGGCTGGGGGTCCTGGTCTGCTGGGATCAATGGTATCCCGAGGCGGCTCGGCTGACCGCCTTGCGAGGGGCGGAAGTGCTTTTCTACCCTTCGGCGATCGGCTGGCACCCGCACGAGAAGGAGAACGAGGGTGCCGCCCAGGCGGATGCTTGGCGGACAATGCAGAGAAGCCATGCCATTGCCAACGGGTGCTTCGTCGTTGCCGTCAATCGGGTTGGGCGAGAGGAAGGGCCGGGCGGACGCGCGATCGAGTTTTGGGGGCGCAGCTTTGTAGCCGACCCGATGGGCCGAGTCCTCGCGGAAGCCTCCGGGGAGGAGGGAGTGCTCTTAGCGGATCTCGACCTCGGCCGGATCGAAGAAGTTCGTGTTCATTGGCCCTTTTTGCGCGATCGCCGAGTCGACGCCTACGGAGAGATCGCTGCGCGCTACTTGGGGTGAGGACGAAAAACGGAGTGGAGGGCAGCAGGGAGGAGTCACAGGGAAGGAGCCCGAAGGGGACCCCTCGGGCTTTCGGGTTTCGCATGCCGCCCGAGTGGGCGCATCATCGGGCGACCTGGCTAACCTGGCCGCGCGGGGAAGGGATCAGCTTCCCCGGGAAAGAGAAGAAGATGATCGCCTTCTGGGCGGATCTGGTCCAACTCCTCTCCTCCGGAGAGATCGTGCGGGTGAACTGCTTTTCCCGCGAGCAGCGCAAATCGGTGCAGGATCTGCTGCAAGCCCGCGGTCTTGCCCTCGGCCGCAGAGTGCTTCTCTACGAGAGTCCCGCCTACGAGCCATGGTGTCGGGATCATGGGCCGATCTTCGTTCAAAATGGCCGGGAGACCGCGATCGTCGATTGGGGCTATGACGCCTGGGGGAAAAAGTATCCGCCCTACTCGCTGGACGACCTGGTGCCGCAGCGGGCCGCCTTTTTTCTCGGAATGCGCTGTTTCGAACCCGGGATCGTCCTGGAGGGGGGAGCGATCGACACCAACGGAGAGGGAACTTTTCTCGTGGGCTCCCGCTGTCTTCTCGATCCAGTCCGCAATCCGGGAATGACGCGGGAGCGGATGGAGTGGGCCCTGCGCGAATATCTGGGTGCGGAACGGATCATCTGGCTCGAGGCCGAAATCGTGGGGGACGACACCGACGGCCATGTGGACGAGATCGCCCGCTTCATCGACCGCTCGACGATCGTGGTCGCACGCGTCCAAGACCCCGAAGACCCCAACTACGCCCCTCTGGAAGAGAACTTCGAGCGACTTCAGGCGGAAGCGGCAAGGGGCCCCGAGAGACTTCGCCTGGTCGCGTTGCCGATGCCGGGGGCGATCTACGAGGGAGAGACGCGGCTTCCCGCCTCCTACGCAAACTTTTATTTCTCGAACGAGGCACTTCTCTTTCCCGCTTTCGGAGATCCCATGGACGCCGTCGCCGGCGAGATCTTCGGCAAACTGGTCCGCGACCGGCCGACGGTCCCCGTGCCGGCTCGCGATCTTGTTTGGGGATTCGGCGGCTTGCACTGCATCACCCAGCAGGAGCCGGAATGAGGCCACTATGATCTACCACGTTTCCCTGAGCCTGACAGCCCTCGTCGTCGGCCTGCTCCACGGCCTGGGCGGGATCCTTGCCCTTCTTTTTCCCGATAGAATTCAGCGATTTGTGCAGCGGTTCCCGAGAGACCGTGCCCTTGGACGGATTCTGCTGGGAGGTGTGACCGTATGGGCAGCAATCCTCTGCGCCACGACCGATTTGGGGGAATATTCCGCATTCCGTTCGGGCCTCGTTTCGGGGTGCCTCATTCTCGGGACGCTTTCGATCTGGCTCCTGGACGACTTTCCTTCGGTCCGGGGGCTCTCCATGCTCTTCCTGCTAGCGGCCAACGTCCTGCTCGATGCCGCCTTCCTGAGCGATCGTCCCGGGAAGATCGCCCTGGTCCTCCTGGCCTACCTCTGGGTGGCTGCCGGGATCCTTTTTGTGAGCCTTCCCCATCTCTTCCGCGATCGGGTCTGTGAGCCGCTGGGGCTTCCCGGCCCCCTGCGCGCAGCCGCGTGGGCTGCCCTGGCGGTAGGCGCGGGCTTCGTCGCCTTCGGCCTTGGCCTCGGATAGATGTCGACGGGGACGAAGATTGACAAGTGGCGGCTCTCCTCCGAAAGTGTACCCTCCGGTTGGAGAACGCTTGGGAGACATGCAGGCTAGGAATAGGACGTGAGCAGGCGACTGATTTACCTGGATAACAACGCCACGACGGCGGTGCTCCCGGAGGCGGTTCGGGAGATGGTCCCTTTCCTTTCAGTCTACTATGGGAACGCTTCGAGCGCTTACTCCCTCGGTCAGGAGTCCAAAGAGGCCGTCCAGTCGGCCCGGCGCCGCGTCGCGTGTCTGTTGGGCTGTCTGGAGGAAGAAATCGTCTTTACGAGCGGAGGCACCGAATCGGACAACACCGCGCTCTGGTCTGCTCTGCGCACTTCCGGGAAACGGGAGTTGGTCACCACGGCTGTGGAGCACCCGGCCGTCTATCGTTTCTGCCAGGAGCTGGAGCGAGACGGGTATCGCGTCCGATGGCTTCCCGTCGGTTCCGACGGTCGTCTCGACCCGGCGGACGTCGCTCGGGCGATCCACTCGGAGACGGCGGTCGTCTCGATCATGTGGGCAAACAACGAGACCGGGGTGCTCTTTCCGATTCGTGAGATCGGAGAGATCTGCCGCGCGCATGGAGTTCTCTTTCACACCGATGCCGTCCAGGCAACGGCGAAGGTTCCGATCGCCGTGGCGGAAATGTCCGTCGACTTTCTCTCGGTTTCCTCACACAAGTTCGGGGGTCCCAAAGGAGTGGGCGTTCTCTACGTCCGGCAGGGAGTGCCCTTTCATCCCTACTTTTGGGGAGGCTCGCAGGAACGTGGTCGGCGCGCGGGAACCGAAAATGTCGCTGCCATCGTGGGCATGGGCCGAGCCGCTGATCTTGCCGCGGAGCGAGTCGGGCAATTCGCGGAGCGGGTCGGGAAGCTGCGGGACCGCTTTGAGCGAACGATCCTTGCCGGCCTGACGGAGGTACGGATCAACGGACAGCCGGCCGAGCGCGTTCCGAACACCTCCAATCTCTGCTTCCACAATGTGGAATCCGAAGCCCTCCTCATGGAACTCGATCGTCAGGGGATCCAGGCGTCGGGCGGATCGGCCTGCAGCACCGGGAGCGCCAAGCCCTCCCGCGTCCTCGTCGAGATGGGGCTGAGCGTGCGGGAGGCCTTCTCCAGCGTCCGCTTCTCGCTCGGCTGGAATAATACCGAGGACGAAATCGACCGTGCGGCGGCTGCAATCGTTGCCGCAGTGCGGCGCATTCGGGAGAAGCTCCCGGCGGCGTTGGTTGCGGAATGACCATCGATCAGATCGTAAACGATGCAGATCTCCGGTCCCGGCTCTTTCCGGTGACCAAGAGGAAGATTTTTCTCGCCCATGCGGGCGTCGCTCCGATCACCCAGGCGGCTGTCGATCGGATCCGTACCGCAGCCGAAGAGGGAGCAAGCCAGGAGCAGGAGACCGAAGGGCTTCTGCGAGAACTCGAAGAGAGCCGCCGGGTGGCTGCTCGCCTTTTGAAGGTCGATGCGAGCGAGATCGCTCTGGTCGGGCCGACAGCCTTTGGCTTGAATCTCGTGGCGCTGGGCATCGAGTTTCAAGCGGGAGACGAGGTGGTCTTCTATCCAGACGACTACCCGTCCAACGTCTATCCCTGGTTGCGACTGGAGAAGCGTGGCGTCAAGCTGGTGCGGCTCCAGCCCGTCTCCTTGGGTAGACTCACCCCGGAGCTGGTGCTGGACGCGGTCGGCCCGCGAACCCGTCTGGTCGCACTCGCCTCTTGCCACTTTCTTTCCGGCTACCGGCTCGATTACCGAACGATCGGGGAAGAGCTTCGCCGCCGAGGCGTGCTTTTTTGCCTCGACGGGATTCAAACACTGGGCGCCGCTCCCGTGGATGCAGCTTACTGTGATTTTTTGAGCGCCGACTCGCACAAGTGGCTTTTGGGCCCCTTGGGAGCGGGCATCTTCTATGTTCGCAAAGAGCGGCAGCCCCTTCTCCCGCCGGCGCTCCTGGGCGCCTGGAACATCCGATCGCCGGGTTTTATCGCTCAGGAAACGGTCGAATGCGAGGCGGGTGCCCGTCGCTACGAATGCGGGGCACTCAACGCATTGGGTATTTTGGGCATGCGTGCTTCGATGGAACTCCTGCTGGAGCTGGGAATCGAGGCGATTGGCGAGCGTCTCCTCTCGCTGCACACTTTCCTGGCCGAAGGACTGCGCAAGCGTGGATGGCATCTCCTCGCAGAGGAGTTTCCCGAAGAGGCCCGATCCGGGATCGTGACGGCGACCCACGACCAGCGTAATCTCACCGCAGCAGTCGAGGCTTTGAAGGAGCAAGAGATCGTCGTCTCTCTTCGGTGGGATCGGCAGGGGAAGCAGTATATTCGTTTCTCCCCCCATTTTTACAACACTCACGCAGAACTCGCCAAGGTGGTCGGCGTCCTTGACCGGAGCGGTTTGGGATAGCGAATGCTCTTCGACTACCATATCCATACTCCGCTCTGCCGTCATGCCGTGGGGCATCCAGCCGAATATGTCCGGCAAGCCCGGGAGGCCGGTCTGGGCGAAATGGGATTTAGCGATCACAACCCGATGCCGACCGCTTTCGACGATTGGAGGATGGGGCCGGAGGAGCTGCCGCTCTATCTGGCCCTCGTGGAAGAAGCGAGGGCTTCGGCGGGAGACCTTCCGATCCGTCTCGGGCTCGAGTGCGATTTTCTCCCCGGCTATGAGGATCATATCCGCTTTCTGGCCAAGCAAGCCGACTGGGACTACCTGATCGGCTCCGTCCACTACGTGGAGCCCCATTGGGATATCGACAACCCGGCGAAATTGGCCAAATGGGAAGAAAAGCCCGTCGAAGAGGTCTGGCGGCTCTACTTTGCGGCATACGCCCGCATGGCCGCCTCGGGGCTCTTCGATTTCCTCGCCCATCCCGATCTTGTCAAAAAGTTCGGACGGAGACCCCCAGGGAATCTGGATGACTACTACCGCGACGCGGTCGACGCCATTGCGGATGCGGGATTGGCGATCGAGGTGAGTACGGCGGGGCTCCGCAAGGAAGCGCAAGAGATCTATCCGGCGAAACGCTTCTTGGAGATGACTCATCGCCGCCACATCCCGGTGCTGCTCAGCTCGGATGCCCATCGTCCCGAGGAGGTCGCTTACCGGTTCGACTTGGCACTCAGCCTGGTGCGGGAAGTGGGCTATGAACGGCTCCTCCGCTTCGAGCGGAGAAAGCCGATTTCCGTGGCGATCGGATAGCGCGAGACATGACGGCGGGCCGGAAGCTGGCCGAGGAAGAATTCCTCGTGAACGATCCGGCCGATCGGGCCCGGTTCTTTCTCGGAAAGCTCCTGATTTGCCGATCTCCCGAAGGCCGGGTCAGCGGTCTCATTTGCGAGACCGAAGCTTACGGGGGAGCCGAAGACAAAGCCTGCCACGCCTACGGAAACCGCAAGACGCCTCGCACCCGGATGCTCTTCCGTGCCGGAGGAGTTGCCTACGTCTACTTCTGCTACGGCATGCACCACCTGCTCAACTTCGTGACAGGTCCCGAAGGGATTCCCCAGGCGGTTCTGATCCGGGCCATCTGGATTCAGGAAGGCCATGCCCTTGTTCGGGAGAGAAGAGGTACCGTGCCGGAGCGGGAATGGGCCAATGGTCCGGCCAAGGTTTGCGAAGCTCTGGACATCGATTTGGGGCATAACGGCCTCTCCCTCCACGGCAATACGGTCTGGGTCGAAGACCTCGGGTTGGTTGTCCCGGAGAAGCAAATCGTGCGCACGCCAAGGATCGGGGTCCGCTACGCGGAGGAGTGGGCCGAAAAGCCGCTCCGCTTTGTCTGGCAGCCCAAGGCGTGAGCCGCGTTGTGCATCCAGGCTAGGAGGCTAGGATCGCCCGTTGCGTGCCCGAGCCTCCTCAGGCAGGCCCTCGAGCGCACCTTCCGGCGATCGGGCGAGCTCCCGCGGCTGGGGAGGGAGGGGCAGAAGCTGCTCCTCGCCTTTGCGACGGTGGCAGACGAGCCAGAAGATCTGCGGAAGTACGACGAGGCTGGCGATGAGGCAAAAGCCGATCGAGAGCGTCATGAGAAGACCAAGGCCGAAGAGGCCGCGGTAGGAGCTGATCATGAGCGACCCAAACCCGATTACGGCGGTCATTCCCGAGAGCAGGATCGCCTTCCCGGTGCTGCTGGAAAAAAGTTCGGCTCTCCCGCTCTCACAGAACCGGTCGACCGTATAGATGCCGTAGGCGACACCGGCGCCAATGGCGAGGGGAAGCGTAATGATGTTCGCCGGGTTAAAGGGGACATGAAAGAGAACCATGGTGCCGAGGGTCCAGAGGACGGCCAGGCCGAGCGGAAGGATCGCCAGAAGGGTATAGCCCAGATGCTGGAACCGGAGGAAGATCACGATCACGATCGCGAGGAAAGCCCACTGCGCCGCCTGCACATAGCTGGATCGCAAGAGCTCGATGTATTCGTAGTTCTGCACGGGGGTTCCCGTCACATTCGGATCGACCGTCCGCAGATCCCGCACGAAACGGACGTCGGCTTCCCGGTTCCAGACGTTTTCCTTGGGAAGCACCTCGATCAGGATCTTCCCGTGCGGGGAGAGATAGCGGTGCGCGATCTCCGGAGGGAGATCCGCCACGGTCACCCCTCGGCTGGTGTCCTGGGTCCGCAGCCACGAAAGGCCGCTCTGCATCGATCCGAATACCCGCTGATTGGCATTGCGAAGCCGGGAGTTGAGTTCTGCGGGCGAGAGATTTGCCATTGCGCCTTCGAGATGCTCCAGCGCGGGGATCAGCTTGCCGAAGATCTCGACCGCATCGCGTGCCTGTTGGGCTAGAGCAACGTACCGCTTGGCCGCTGCCAGACCTTCTCGCGACTTCGCCAGCAGCTCTTGCACGGCCGTTTGAACTTGCTCCCCCTTGAAGGGCGGAGGCTCCCGATCGACCGGAATCGACTGGATCCGTTGGACAATGCGGCGGACGATGGTCTGCTTCTCCTCTTGCTTTTCCGGGAGGACGGACGAGAGCGAGTGGACCTCGCCCACGGTGGGAAGCGATTCGAAGGCGGCGATCCGCTTGGCGGCCTGCTCGGAATTGTCCGCAATGGAAAGACCGAAGAGAAAAGCCCGGGCGGGGGAGTTGACGAGCGCCTCCTCCTCCTTCACGGATTCGAGCGTCGGATCCTGAAGGTTCAAGAGGTTGTAGTCAAAACCGACGCGCGGCGCAAGCCAAGCCGCCCCGGTCGCTATCAACAGTGCGCCGATCAGGATCGTTCGGGGCGCGCGGAAGAGAGCCCGATTGAGCCACGGCGGCGATGACCAGTTCGAGCGCAGGGCGGTTTCCCGGAGAGCCCCGGAGTCCTTCTTGCCATCGATCCAGGCGTATGCCGCGGGAAGCACCAGAAGAGCGCCCACCAAGCAGAAGAGAATCCCGGAGCCTGCAATGATCCCGAATTCCCGAAGACCGATGAAGTCGTTGAAGCACATCGTGAAGAAGGCGAGGGCGGTGGTGCTTCCCCCGGTCACCACGGCGACTCCCGTATGGGCCGCTGTCACCTCGAGCGCCTCGCGAACGGAGAGGCCGTTCGCCAACTCTTCCTCGTATCGGCCCATGATTTGAATGCTGAAGTCGATCCCCATACCGAGCACCATTGCTACGAATGCTTGGGAGATGATGTTCAGGTGGCCGATGACCAGAACCGCGAACGCCAGCGACCAGAAGAGCGCCATAACGAGGACGAGCAACCCAAGCCCGGGCCGGCGAAGCTCCCGGTAGCTGAGGAGGAAGAGAAGAGCGACCAGGCCGAACGCCAGCTCCGCCGCATGGATACTGTCCACCGAACTCTGATCGAGCTGATCCTCGTCGAGGACCGGCTCTCCCGTCAGCCCGAAGGAGACCTCCGGATAGTCAGCGCCCAGGTACTTGATGATCTCGCGGATCTTGCGAATCGTCTCTGTCCGGGCAGGACCGTCCGTGGCGTTGAATCCTGGCGCAGCCGTTACGAGAAAAAGATGGCCATCCTCGTAGGAGATATACTCGTGATCCGCGATCAACTTCTGGATGTCATCGGCTCGAAGGCGGGCGAGATCGGTGTCGGGAGCATTCCCTCCCTGTTTTCCATTCGTGACCGTTGCCGCGCTCACCGTCGGAGCCGGATTCTGGGCGACCGCATCCGCCATCTCGTTGAGCATGTCGACAAACCGGCCGATGAAAGGCTTGAACTCCGTCCAGTTCTCTTTCTTCCGCAGATAGCTGGCCTGGAACTTCTCATTGGCTTGGGAGAGCACTGAAGCGATGTTGAGCTTCATCTTCGGCTGCGCCGCCAAGGCATTGATGTAGCCACCAACCTCGGTTTCGATCTTGGCGAGCTCTTCGAGCTCCAGAAAGAGGAGGGCCCTCTTCTCCAGTCCCGAGAAATCAAACCGATAGGTCACATCCTGGACGAGAGGCTCCAGACCCTTGAGCTGCTCTCCGAGCGCCTTCGCCGCGCGCTTGTTGGTTTCCGGATCGGGAGAACGGATCGTGACAAGATACTCCTCGGCGGCACGAAATTCCTGCCTGTAGGCGAGGTAGTTGCGGTGAATGGGCGAATCGGCGCGGATCAGCGCATTAGTATCGTTGATCACACGCAGGCGAGTTGCCACCACCCAGGCTGAAAAGCCGGTGACGACCACCGCGGCTAAAAGCACGAGGCCGGGAAATGCGACCGCGAGCCGCATCAGGCGAACCAGGAGCCACTGCAAGAGTCTCTTCATCTCTTCCGAATGACACCGCTTCCGAAAAGACGCCCCAGGGCAAAAACTTCCAAGATCGATCGCCTCCTCAAGCGATGAGCCGATGGCGGCTCGTTTTCCAGCTATGGCCGTCTATGTTCGATTCAATGCGAAAGAACGGCTCGGTCTCGGGCACTGGATCAGAAAACCGGCTGTTCGGCAAGGAGCGACACAACCCGTCGCGCTACGACGGAATTCCGAACCATGTTGCGGCAGGGTAAACCATCGAAAAACGGAGGAATCAGCGCCTCCCTCCGCTGCACCTTCCACGGCATCATCTTTTACTCTTTCAGATGGCAACCATCCAGGCAAGAGCGAAACACATCACTGTCTTTGCCTTGACACGGCGATCCATAGTCGGTATCGAAGAGAACCGGTAGGTCGATGACGGCCCTGGATACCTCCGTACTCGTGCTCAACCGCCTCTGGCAGGCGGTGAATCTCTGTTCCGCCCGGCATGCATTTGGGCTTCTCTATCAAGGACACGCCCATGTCGTGCATGCCGAGGAGAGCGACTTCTACTCTCTGGACTTCGCGCACTGGGCGGAACATTCTCGCGATTATGCCGGAACCGACGTTGTCCACACCGTATCCGCTCGGCTTCGAGTTCCTCGTGTCATCCTGCTTGTTCTTTTTGAAAGGATTCCGAATAAGGACGTGAAGTTTACCCGGCGTAACGTCTTTGAGCGCGACAACCATACCTGCCAGTATTGCGGCCACCGATTCGACAACCGCTCGCTGAATCTCGATCATGTTGTTCCACGCGAGCGTGGAGGTAAGACAGTCTGGGAAAATATCGTCTGCTCCTGTATCTGGTGCAATAGCCGCAAGGGAAATCGCACGCCGCAGGAGGCGGGGATGAGGCTCCTGCGCAGGCCACGTCGGCCCCGCTGGCGCCCGCTCGTCGCATCCGAGACCGCCGGCGTCCCCGAGGCTTGGCGACGGTTCGTCGATGTCGACTCCTGGACGGTCGAGCTCAGTTAGCTTGCCTGTCTCACAAGCGTTTTCCTGCGGCTTGCGAAATGGACCAGTCTGCTTCGTTGGCCTTGCATCCAGGCCCATCCGCCGCGCCTCGGGTACGAACTTTGTGAGACAGGCAGGCTTTGCCGAGATGGGGCCTAGCCAAAGCTCTAGTGGCGGAAGTGCCGCCGCCCCGTGAAGACAAGGGCGAGTCCGCGCTCATCCGCCGCGGCAATCACCTCCGGGTCCCGAATGCTTCCTCCCGGTTGAATCACCGCCGTCGCCCCCGCGTCCGCGGCGTGGAGAAGAGAATCGGCAAAGGGAAAGTAGGCATCAGAGGCGACGGCACTTCCGGCCAGAGAGAGGCCGGCATGGCCGGCCTTGGCAATCGCCAGGCGAGCAGCGTCGACGCGGGACATCTGGCCGGCTCCGATTCCGAGGGTTCGATCGGCCGCCGCAAAGACGATGGCATTGGAGCGCACATGCTTGCAGACCCTCCAGCCGAACTCCATTGCCTCCCACTCCGCCGGAGTCGGAGAGCGGCGGCTGGCCACCTGCCGACTCTCGGTGGAAATCGAAGCGGTGTCAGGCTCTTGAGCGAGGACCGAATCGCCTAGGATCGACCGGAAGGAAAATCGGTGACGCGGAATCTGAGCGAAGTCGGCGGAAAGGAGCCGCAGATTTTTCTTTTTCTGTAAAAGCGCCAATGCTTCTCGATCGAATTCCGGCGCCACCACTACCTCGGTGAAAATTCCCGAGAGGGTCTCCGCAAAAGAGAGATCGAGGGGACGATTCACCGCAACCACTCCTCCGAAGGGAGCTTCTCGATCGGTCGCCAAGGCTTTTTCCCATGCTTCCCGAAGCGTGTCGGCCGAGCCGATTCCGCAAGGGATGCCGTGCTTGAGAATGGCCACGGTCGGCCGGTCGGTAAAATCAGCGAGAAGTCCGACCCCGCTGTCAATATCCAGCAGGTTGTTGTAGGAGAGCTCCTTCCCGTGCAACTGCTGGAAGTGGCGCCAGAACTCTCCGTAGAGGGTTCCTCGTTGGTGAGGGTTTTCCCCATACCGGAGCGCTTGGCCGTTCTCGAGCGGCAGACTCCAAGCGGAAGGAAGCTCGGTAATCCCGAAGCGTTCTTGCAGATAGCCGGCAATCGTCGCGTCGTAAGCGGAGATATGCCCAAAGGCCTTGACGGCCAGCCGCTGACGCAATTTGAGGCTCGTCTCCCCCGATCGGACGATCTCCCCAGTGACTTCCTCGTAATCCTTGGGATCGACCACCACCGTCACATGACGGTGATTCTTGGCGGCGCTACGAGCCACCGCACAGCCGCCGATATCGATCTGTTCGATCGCGTCCTCGAGGCTCACGTCCGGCCTTCGAATCGTCTCCCGGAATGGATAGAGGTTGACCACCACGAATCGAATGTCGGGAAGGCCGAAGGCTCTCCGCTGGCGATCCTGTTCTTCATCGTCGCGAAGCCAGAGGATGCCTCCGTGGATCTTCGGATGCAGTGACTTGACTCGACCGTCCAAGATCTCGGGAAAACCCGTGACATCCTTGAGCTCCTGTACGGCGACGTGCGCAGCCCGAAGGGCTTTTGCCGTCCCCCCGGTGGCGAGGATCGTGACGTCGGCCTGGGTGAGGGCCTGAGCGAACGGGACGAGCCCTGTTTTATCCGATACGGAAATCAGCGCGACGCTCATGGGTTCCTGCTTGGCGAGGCGGAAATGCGATAATGGCGAAAGCGAAAGACATTATGCCAGGTCTTGCGCAAGGCCGCTTGTGCCTTGATGTAGTGCTCTTCGCGCTTCACGGGCCCTTTGCGAAGCGCGGCAAAGACCCCCGCCACGGAGAATTCCTCCGCCTCCAAGATCACATAAGCGGTCCCGATCGCGTCGGCCTCGTGAGAGTCGCTCGCCGCCACCATCGGAAGCCCCCGCGCCTTGGCGCTACGAAATGCTTGCCGATTGCTCCGGCGCAACGTAGCCGCCGCGTTAAAGACCTCGATCGCGTCCACAGGCAAGGTGTCGAGCGTCCGGCTACGGATCCCGGCACGAAAATAATCGAACGGATGCGGGGCGATCGAGAATCCCCCTTGGCTGCGGATCAGGGCGACGGCCTCCGCAGCCGAAATTCCATGGAGATCCGGCAAACGCAAGCCCAGGGCCAGCAGATGACCTTCCCGCGTGCTGATCTCCTGACCCGGAATGACCAGGAATCCATCGACCGGAGTCCCCTCGGGGCGAAGCAGGCCCTTCGACTCAAGATAATCGACTCCCGCGCAGCTATTGTGATCGGTCAGGGCAATGGCGTTCAAGCCCTTCTGCCGAGCGACACGGATCAACTCCTCGGGCGGAGCGACCCCATCGGCTGAAAAATAGGAGTGGCAGTGGAGATCCGCTCGAATCTGCATATCCGTCCCTACCATACCACAGGGGTGTCAGCGAACTCCAAGGTCTTTCGCTATCAGTTTCCTGTGCCCATCCTTCTCTTCGCTTGCGCTCCCTTGCTCGGTGCGCCAGCATGGGCGGTAGTTCTCGGAAACGTTGTTCATGGCCCCTTCCCCCCAGCCACGCCCGCTTTCGGTGGAGGATTGTCCGAAAACGGCCGGATCGATGGGCGAGCTCTTCGATTCGGTCGCGCAGCACTACGACTTTCTCAACCATCTCTTGAGCCTTGGGACCGATTGGTGGTGGAGAGAAAGGGTTGCCGCCTCCGTGCGCCGGCGCGGACCCCAGCGGCTACTCGATCTCGCGACCGGTAGTGGAGACCTCTTGCGGCTACTCGAGCGGCGCATTCCCGGACTCGAGGAAGCTTGGGGGGTGGACGTTTCTCCCTCGATGCTCGCCGTGGCCCGCGGCAAGGGTCTATGCCGCTTGCTCCAGGCCGATGCTCTGGCGCTGCCCTTTCCCGATGGGAGCTTCGACGTCGTTACCGTCGCCTTCGGGCTGCGCAACTTTCCGGAACGAGGCCGAGCCTTTGCCGAGATGCAACGCATCCTCCGGCCGGGAGGGGCTGCTTTCATCCTCGAATTCTCCCGTCCCTGGGCCTGGCTTGCTCCGGCCTATTTTTTCTACCTCAGGTCGATCCTTCCGGAAATCGCCCACCTCTTCGGAGCGCCACGCGAAGCCTACCGGTATCTCGCCTCCTCGATCGCCGCTTTTCCCGGGGCAGAGGAGCTCGCCGAGGAGATGGAGCGCGCCGGGTTTGGCTCCGTCCGCTTTCAGCGGCTGACCGGTGGGGTGGTCGCCCTGCATGAGGCAGAGGCGGGAGGCGTCGGAGCCGTTCCCGAGCAGAGCGACCAGAGTCGCCGCTCCTCTTCCGGAACGAACTTTGTGAGAGAGGCAGAGTAAAGGTCTGCCCCATTCCCCTCGACCGTTGCCAATGCCATGGGCGAGTAAGAAAGGCGGATTTCTTTCTCTGGAGAAGGGAGAGAGAGAAACTTTCTCCTTGCCGAAGCACGGGTCGCCTCGTTATGTTGCATATAAGTCTGTGAAGGTTCGCTTGCTGTTATCCCTATGGTCACCCCTTCGGGAAACAGTTCGGCATTAATTAACCGCCCCATTCAAGGGGTTTCGTCTACCGAGCCGTCTGTTCGGCGCGCCTAGGGGAATACCACAGCACCGAGTGAGTATCCCTATGCATTCTTCTCTTTCCTTTCGAGATTTTCCTCTGGGAACCAAAATTTGGCAAGCAGTCGAGGAGGCCGGCTACACGAAACCGACTCCGATTCAGGCGGCGGCCATTCCCCCGATTCTCGCCGGACGCGACCTCATCGGCATCGCCCAGACCGGGACCGGAAAAACCGCGGCCTTCACCTTGCCGATTCTCGCCAAGCTTTGTCCGGAAGGGAATATCCCGGCGCGCAGCGGTACCCGGGCGCTCATCCTGGCTCCGACACGAGAGCTGGCGGCGCAGATCGAGGAGAATGTGCGGGCCTATGGCAAGCACCTTCCGCTGCGAATGGCCACGGTTTTCGGAGGAGTAGGCGGACGACCCCAGGTCGCCGCTCTGCGCTCCGGCGTGGACCTCGTCGTGGCGTGCCCGGGCCGGCTTCTGGATCTGCTGGAGCAGGGGTACGGCAACCTCTCCCGGCTTGAGTTTTTGGTCTTCGACGAAGCCGATCGCATGCTCGACATGGGCTTTCTGCCCTCGATTCGCAAGATCATGAAATGGATCTTGCGCAAGCGTCAGACTCTGCTCTTTTCGGCCACCTGTTCGGCCGAGATCGAGGCTCTTGCCCAGGAATTCCTCATTTCGCCCGAGGTGATCGAGATCGGTCGCCGGGCCAATCCGGTAGAGACGGTCAAGCAACTGGTCTACGAAGTTGCGGCATCCCGAAAAGCCGATCTGCTCTGTCGCGTATTGGAGGACGCCGAGTTGCAGACCGTGCTCGTCTTTTCTCGGACCAAACATGGCGCGGATCGGATTGCGAGGACGCTCGAACGCGCCGGAGTGCGGACGGCGATCATCCATGCCAATCGCTCCCAGAGCCAGCGGACCCGGGCCCTAGAGGTTTTCAAGGCGGGACAGGTCCGTGTCCTTGTGGCAACCGACATTGCCGCGCGCGGGATCGACGTGGCCGGTATTTCACACGTCGTCAATTTCGATTTTCCGGCGACCGCCGACGACTATGTTCACCGAATCGGTCGGACGGGACGCGCCGAGGCTACAGGGGATGCGATCAGCTTCGTGACCCGGGAGGACTTTGGCGCTCTCCGGGCGCTGGAACGTTTACTCGGTCGGAGCCTCGAAAGGAAGCGGATCGAGGGATTCGCGCCGGAAGAGTCTTCTCGGACTCCCTCCATCGGAGGGCGAGAAGGAGCGGCTCCCAGACGCTCCTCTTGGAGAGGTCGGCGGCCTGGCGGCCTGCGTCGTAGGCGCTTGGTGCCTCAGACCTAGCTTGCATGTCTCCTAAGAGTTCTCCTGCGGGTTGCGCTTAATCACGCGCA
>NZ_CABFVA020000027.1 GCF_902143375.2 Methylacidimicrobium tartarophylax
CCGGCTCGCGTCCGCCCCCCGCTGCGGCGACGAGCAGGGAGGAACCGCTCCGAAAATAGGTCGAAAGCGCCTGCTCCTCCCACGGCTGTAAGCCGGAGAGGTTGTAGCGTTCGTCCGAATATTTTGCCCAGCGGACGTACTGTAGAGGTCCGAGCTCGTCGAAGTGACGGTCGTCGAGCAGGCCGAGCCAAAGGCCCTGCTGGAGCAGATCCAAACCGGTCGAAATGCGCCTCGACCAGAGATCCCAAGCCGCGTAGCAACGGACGCGAAGCGAACGGGGTGGATTCTGACTAGCCATGGTAAAGCCGGCTTGGGAGCATGGTCGACTCAGTCGTGCATCGCGGGAACCGAGCGCTACGATCGATCAACCCGTTGCCGACGAACTCCACCCGAGAGAATCTCTGACTTGCGGGTCGGCTAGGGACACCCGACTGGACGGCGTCGGTCGCCCGTCCTCGTTTCTCGTGAACCCGCCTGAAAGGGGAAGAGTCGCAATCTGCGGCCGGGAGAGGCTCCTTTCTGGGTCTCATCGCGGTCTTGGATGAGGGCCATCCGCCATTACCATGCGAGTTCAGGGAGTGCCACCAGATGTCGTCCGCAAGCGAAGCGGCCGCTTGCGGTGCGAGACGGATGCGAGTCAAACGGCGCGAGCCACGGCATGACCATGGGGGAATTCCCGATATTCCAAAAGCTCGAAGCCGCTTTCCGCCAACTCGGCCTGAATCTCTTCCTCGGTGAAATGGTGGCGGAATGTCATGGAGAGAGAGTCGCCGTATTCTACCGGGTAGGGGCTGCGGCGCAGTGTTCGCAGCCGGTGCGCGACCGCGTAAATCCAAGCAAAATATCGGGAAGGACCGGAACGGATCAAAAAGGAGAGGAGCAGGGGAGCTCCCGCTGCGACACGACGTCGCAAGGAATGGAGGAAACGGACGCGGTTCCTACGCCCCGGGATGTGCATGTAACCGCCAAAGCCGATGAGGAGGCCGTCGTAGCTCTCGCCGATCTCTGCGGGCACGGAGCCGGCGGCAGCCCAATCGACCTTACCGAGGAGTTTCTCCCGGGCCATGAGCCTCCGGTAGCCTTCCACAAGCTGCGAGGTGCAATCAAAGCCATCGACCCGGTAGCCCGAGCGCGCCAACGCAATCGCCTCGCGGCCGCCCCCTGCAGCAGCAACGAGGAGCGACGAAGAGGGCCGGAAATAAGAAGCAATGACACGCTCCTCCCACGGCATCAAGCCGGAAAGGTTGTAGCCTTCCGCTCGGTAGATGTCCAGGCGGGCGTACCGCAGAGGTCCGAGTTCGTCGATGTCAGGATCGTCGAGAAGGCGGAACCAAATGCCCTGATTAAGCGCAGCCAGACCAGTCGCTGTCCGAGGCTGCGTAAGAGCGAGCCAGGGTCTGTCCGCCGTGGCGCACGTGAGTCAAGACAAATCCGGCGCGGTGCAACATCGAGTCAAACCGTCAACGGGAGCCGACCGTCTCGGTCTCTTACTTCCCTGACTGATTGCCGCTTTGCGAACTCACTCCATCCAGGGGAATGCCCGATTTTAGCGTGACCTCGGCCATTCGGCCGGATGGGGTCAGCTTCGGCATTCGTAGGCCTGTTTGGTTACGGGGGAGTAGCTACCTGTAGCATTTGTCCCGGCATTGTTTTGTGTCATTGATTGATCCTCCTCAAACGTTAATTTTCTCCGCGCCTATCTATTACAGCAGTGATGCAGCGAGCGCAACCAAATTTCGAGGTCGGCTAACTGCCAGAACGGCCGGGCCGACGTAAACCAGGCAAGCTCGTCCGAAATCGGGCGGCTCCAATGCCGAGCGGCTTGTTCCCAAACGATATAGCGGCCAGAGGCGAGGCGGGCCGGGTCCGAAAGCGCGCACGACAGGCCGGGCCACGCCTTCCCCAACAGTTCCAGGGCGTAGTAATCGAAATGGACTTTGGAACCCCGCTTGCGGACGACCGCCGGCAGGGAATCTCCCAGGGCGGTCGTCAGCAGGGTCTTGAAGACGGCGGGCAATTGCAAGCGGGTCCGGAAGGGGATCGAGAGGACGAAGGCAACCAGATCCTGGTCGTAAAACGGGTGGCGGGATTCAAAGCCGGCGTACGAGCACGAGCATTCCTCCAACTCGAGCACCCAGAGAGCGGCCGGATCGATATGCCACCGGGCGATCGTCTCGCGGGCCAAATCGGGGAAGGTTGGTTCGTTCGGATGGGAGGCGGTTCGTTCGAGATAGGATCGATGCTCTTCTACGAGAGCAGGGTTGACCCAGTCGGGGATGGGTATGGGCGGACGCGGATCCCCACGCCGCAAGAGCCGCTTGATCTCCTGGGGCACGGAACGGCGCAGAAGACAGATCAGGCGGAACTTCCTTGCTTTGGTCCAGAGCACCCGAGGGTCGCTCCAGCAGTACCACAGGGCGCTGAGGAACTGGTGCGAGCGGCAGAGATCGAATTCGTAATCGGGGTCCAAAACCAGCTCGTCTCCACCCAGGCCGGTGAGCACGACCTTGCAGCCGCGCCCCCTCATCAAGGAGGCGAGCGCTTCCCACTGTTGCCAGCGGATGTCCGAGATGGGGCAATCGACCTTCCGGATCTCGTCGAGAAGGCCGGAGCTAGGGTCTTCCAATGGCGCAATGCACTCGAGATGCTCCAGGCCCGTTTGTGCGGCCACGGCCTGGCTGTAGAGGCTCTCGTCACAGGCGAGCCCGGGGTAGAGGAGGGAGACGGTCAAGGGGCGCTGCTTCGGCGACCGCGGGGAGCTCGTGGTTGCGGCGGCCACGGCGACCGCGGACGAGTCGTAGCCCCCACTCAGGTGTACGGCTGCCCGGGCATCCATCTCGAGCCTTCGGTGGACGCTCTCGCGGAAGAGTATGGAGAACGCTTCGGCACACTCTTGGGGTGAACCGCGGAAATCCTCCGGGGGCACGGAGGCCGGCCAGAATCGCCTTTGCGATACGCCGTTCCGAAGGGCGAGGAGGGTGTGGCCGGCGCGGAGACGCCGGACGTCCCGGAAGAAGGTCTCCTCGAAAGCGCGGTGGGAGCCGTAGACCAGGTAGTCCACGATCACGCCGTCGTTCGGCTCGGAACCGACACCCGGAAGGCGGAGGAGCTGCTTCGGTTCAGAGCCGAACGCAATGCCCCGGGAGTTTGCCTGATAAAAGAAGGGCTTCACCCCGAAGGGATCGCGGGCCGCGAAGAGGCGCTCCCTCGTTTCGTCCCAGACGGCGAAGGCAAAGTCGCCGCGCAGCCGGGTGACGCACTCCTCGCCCCAGCGCTCGAAGGCGGCGAGGAGCAGCTCGGCGTTCGACGGTATCTCCCGGAACCAGGGGACCGCACCAAGAACTCGCACAAGCTCGGCTCGATTGTAGAGGCGGGCGTCGGCCGTCAAGCCCATGGAGCCGTCGGGCAGCCAGACGGGCTGCGTCTTGTTCCGCTCCCGCTCATGGAGGAGGAAGCGCGCATGGCCGAGAGCGACGTTTTTGCGGGTCTCGGCGTAGAGGCCGTCGGGGCCGCGGTGCCGGATCGTCTCCAGCATGCCCTCGATCCCGTCGGGAGGGGCAGGCTCCGAGTCCCAGCGGATAATGCCTGCGATGCCGGCCATCGTCAGCCGCTCCCGAGGCGGCAAGCGGTTTGCGCCGCGGGCTCGCTGAGCAGCGCGCTCACCTCGAGGGCGTTCTGGCGGAGGCGCGACAGCGCGTCCGGCTCGATCAGGTCGAAGGCGGGAACGGTACGGGCGATGCTCTCGTAGAGCCCGAATTGCGCCGCCCAGGCTTTCCTCTCGGCGATCTCGCCGAAGCCGTGCACGAGCAGCCGCTTCAGGCAATGCGCTCCGGGGAGAGCGATCCGGCGGACGCAAGGCAGCCCTTCCTGCCGGGAGAGAAAATAGATTCCCCGCAGAGGGAACGATCGGTCTTCGTCGAGCGGTACGGTTACCATGCCCTCCCGCGTCCGGCAGGGGAGGAGGTCGTCGGCCGCAATGCGCCAGCCGAGTTCCGCGAGGCAGCGGGAAAGGGTCGATTTTCCGGCGCCGCTCTCCCCGACAAAGGCAAAGACGCCGGCGGCGGAGGCGATCGCGGCGGCATGGAGCGTGACTCGTCCTTGGAGGGCTGCCAAAAAGGGGAGAACCCGACGGATCTGGACGACACGGTCCTGTGGAGCGTTGGGATCCTCCTCGATCGCCCCCCAGCCGCCATCCTTGGCGATCCAGCCGGTCAAACCCGTCGCGTCGGGCAGTGGGATCGTTTCTCCTGCCGCCGCGCCCTTCCCGTGCTGCGGCAGAGCTTTGGCATCGTCCCGGGAGAGAAAAGCGATTTCGACGTCGAGGTCGTGGTAGCCGAGTTGAGGGAGGCCAGTGATCGGGCGGTTACACCAAATCCGAGCGCCCGCAAGGGTGCCGGCCAATGCGAACGGATCCCGCAGGTCGACACGAGGTGGTGCCAGCTCGCTCATGAGCGTTCCGGAAGGGGTTCGAGCGGGACGAACCGGGAACTTAAGGGATCGCTGAGGCCCGAGACTCCTTCGAGCCACGCATGCGCCGCCAAATGGGCGTTCTCGTCCTTGTGGACTCCGAAGCGCAAGGCGGCCCGGCAGCCGCGTCGCCTCAGGACGGATTGCAGCGTCAAGGCGCGTTCCAAGCAGGTCATCGGCTTGAGATGACGGTTCGCCGCCGCATTTACTAATCGAGCCGCGTGCTGCACTTGGGTTTGCGTCGGCCGGCGCTCCGCTGGTAAAGGTCGCATCACGAACAGACGTTTGCGCCAGCGGGTTCGAAGGGTGGCCGCGACCCAGAGCAGCGTCAGCCACGCCTCGGCGACCAGGAAGAGTTCGGACCAGGATGGAAAGGCACGGTTCTGATCCGGGTCCGAGGTTCGGTTCATGAATCCGTGGGTTCGAGCAGCTTGTGGCGGACGAGTTCTTGGAGCAGCGCCAGAAGATCCGGCTCGGCCTGTTCCGGCGAGACCTCGTACTCTTTGGTGATCTCGAAGAGCAGATCGTCGATGGTTCTCGGGCCCTCCGCCAGTCGATCCCAGATGCGACTTCCGACCGAGTTGAGGGAGAAGTAGCGGCCGGAATCGAGGTCCAGGAGCACGGATTCAGTCTCCAAGCGCGTGTGGAGCACCGACTCCCGGATGCGATAGCGCGGCGTCGTCACCGGAGGACTCGGCAGAGAAGACATGTATCACCCCTTGCCCGCAAGGGGGAGTCCTAGCGAGAGTAATACTCAAAGAATCGCTTTAGATAGTTTGTGAGGCGTCTCGCTATCGCACTGCCGGGTTGGTTCTCTACTCCCAAAGTTGGCCTGCTCTCTCCAAGGAACGGAGTTCACCTATGAGCTCCCGAGGCAACGGATATAAAACGCTCTTTAGACTATTAACGTATAATTGTAAGTACCCAATCGCGTATTTAGCTTGGCATAAAAGCGGTCCTCATAGCCCGCAGAAGTGAAATGCGTAGGAGGGATAGGGTGACGAACGGCCCGTGCACGTGTGCGAGGGAGTTCTGCATGGAGAGGAAACAGGGGCGCCTTCCCAAGGAGGACAACCATGTTTTCGTAGCGAGGACGACAAGAAGTCCCATAACGAAGCGTCGTCGGCTCTCCTACGGTCATAACCCTTGACAACTCCTCGGGATTTGCCTTACATGCTCGCCACCTTGACCCCTTCATTGAGCGCAGCAATGTTGGAGTCCCCCTTTGGAACGATCGGGCGAGAAGTTCCCGTGGTGCGCTGCCATCGAAGCAGCGCTCTCGTGGCGTGGCCGGCTCTGTTGATTCGCATTCCGATGAGGATCCGCAGTTTCGTTGACGGCCGGAGTGAGGAGTCGGAACCGTGACTGAATCCAAAGGAGGAGTGGCTGCGGATCGCTGGGGAGGCTCGACCGCAGCGATCTTGATTGTGGAGCGGCAGGCGCGGCGAGCGCGAGCGATGCAGCAGTCGCTATCCCAGCACCATTATCGGTGCGTGGTCACGCGGACGACCGAAGAGGCCTTTTTCCAATTGGCGACCGAATCCTTCGACCTTGTCATTATCGGGTCGGAACCAGTGGGCCGCAGCGGGAAGAAACTGCTGGAGGTGTTGCAGGGGCGCCATAGGGACTTGGCAAAATTGGTGCTGGGCCCCCGCGACTCTTCGACTCACGCCATCCAGGCGTTGGCTCATGGGGCGGATGATGTGGCCTCATTGGATCTTTCCGAAGCCGAACTCGTTGCACGAGTCACGGCACTCCTGCGGCGAAATGCGGAAAAGACGGGATTGCGGAAGACGATCGGCGAACTCACGATGGACATCGGAGCGCGGCGCGTCTGGCTGCGCACGCGCGAGATCCCTCTCACCTCGAAGGAATTCGAGCTTCTGCTCTATCTCATCCAGCATGTCAAGGAGGTGGTCACGCCGGAAATGCTGGCGCGCGACGTCTGGAGAGAACCGAACCGGGTCAGCCCCCTCCAGTCGGTGATCTACGTCCATCTCTCGAACTTACGTCGGAAGTTGAGACACGATCAGGAACTCGATCCGATTCGTACCATTCGAGGCGTCGGTTACCAGCTGGACGATGCCATCTTTCTGCTTCCGCTAGGCTGAGAGCGTAATCCGGTGCACCGGCTGGGTCGGCGTAAGAGCGGAACGCGGAAAATCTTTAGCGCAATTCGGCGTTTGACAACCAAAGGGAAATGTCCTCAGTGTAAAGAGATCTTTAGGGAACCCGCTGCAGATGCCGGAATGGCATCTGGAGCAAGGAGATGGGCGCTCCGGTGCGAAGTCATCTTAAGACCATAGAGCAAATGGCAAAATCAAAGGATTCGGCTGTTGTGTCGGTGGCAACTCGGGGGCAAGGGAACTTGCCAAATTCTTCGCCCGCTGCCCTCCGGTCCGATCCTGCGAAAGGTCGATCGGACGCAGCCATGGCGGACCGAAGCGGGCAGTGGAAAATCCCCTCTTCCCGGCTGCGGCTTTCAGGCATGGGGAGGGAGGGCGTGGCCACGCGCAAGCGCGTCGCTTCTCCAGTGCTGCACTCCGGGAGGAGCTTGGACGCGCTCCTCACCAAGAGGGAACTAGGAGAACTGCTCGAACTGGATTATGCGCTGGCCTCCCTTCGTGATCCATTGGGGTTTCCGGCACTCTTGGCTCGCGTCGCGCAGGTGATACCCGCTACGAGCATCCTCGCGGTGGCGAGCCAGTTCGATTCAGGGCGCCAAGAGGCGCGGCTAGCGACGAGCGTCGTCCACGATTATCCGGAGGAGTGGTTGCGGGAGTATTTTTGTCATGGCTATGGGCGGATCGATCCTATTCTGCAGAGATATGCGCAAAGCTTCCAAATGGTTGCTTGGTCTCCGCTGCTTCAGTCGGCGCAAAGCAGGCAAAGCCGGGCTTTTGTGCGCGAAGCGAGAGATTTTGGCATGACCTTTGGTTTAACCAGCGGTCTCCATGATCCGACAGGTTCCCAAGCTACGCTCTTCTCTGTTTCGGGCAGGGAACTTGAGGGGGCAGTCCGTCACCGAGCGGTGCTCGCCCATCTGGTGCCCCATCTGAGCAACGCTCTGATTCGGGTGAGTGGGATTCCCGCAAACCCGGCCCGGGTCGATGCGCTCTCGCTCCGGGAACTTGAAGTGTTGCGCTGGATGAGGGAGGGGAAGAGTAACTGGGAAGTCAGCCGGATCCTGAGCGTCAGTGAGGCTACGGTGAAGTTTCATGTGAAGAATATCTTGGGCAAGCTGCACGCTTCCAATCGCTCTCATGCGGTCGCGCTCGCGATGGAGCACGGCGCGTGCTGAGGTTGACCGGCACTCAGCCAAGCCGCCAACTGCGGACGCTTTGCATGCGCCTGGGAGGCGAAGACCTCCATGTCGAAGATCGCGGCGAGCGATTCCACATTGGCCGGAGGCAGCGGGACGAGAGGACCGATCCGGCGACAGGGAAAGCCGGCCAACTGGATCGCTCGAAAGAAATATTTTTCGACCGCCAGGTAGGCATAGCGGACCGCGTTGCAATGGCACCACTGGTAGAGGCCTTTGTAGAGTAGAAGGGAGAGCTTCTGGGAGAGCCCGCGCGTTTGCACCGCCTCAGGGTCGACCGCGAACCGGGTCAGTTCGATCGTGTCCGGAGCCTTGCGGACGGAATGCTCGGGAGCGAGTAGCGGGGCAAAATCGCTTTCGAGCATGAAAGTGCCCGTAGGCGGCAGAATGCGGACCATCGCGCGAAGCTCGCCTGAGTCCTCGAAAACACCGAGGAGCGTTGCCGCGTCATCATAATGGTCCCTGTCGATCCCTGGGGCGGAAGGGGAGATCCACCGGAGCGCGCGGCAGAAGACTCGATACCGGAAGCGGTAGGCGAGTTCCTTTTCCTTTTCGCTGGTTATGGTTCGGAGGCAGAACTCTTGCTCATGCAGATGAATCGGTTGGTAAGGCATCGCGGGAGCATGAGGAAAAGAAGGGGGCAAAAAAACTACCCGAAGGGATAGGTTACACTGTTGCCGGATGGGAGGTACGTTGCTCCTCTTATGGGTCGAATGCGTAAGGGAGAGACGGAGGGGAACGACGTTCATCGCCGGGCATCGCGTCTGCTGCGGGGCTGGGTGAACTGCCCGCCGCAATTGGAGGGGTTGTTCGGTCTAGAACAGGAGTTCGGCTGGAGAGCGGAAGCTCCCCGCGAGAGGGCGATTGAGGAGGCTCCTTTGCAGGAGGAGATCGAGCGTGCTCAGCGGGCGGTCCGGGAGCTTATGGGAATCGGAGGCGAAGGTCTGTCCTTCCGGGAGGGAGAGACGCGGCCTGCCTCCGAGAACGCAAGGCTCTGGCAAGCCGTAACGCATTTAGCCACGACGATCGACCTCCTTCGGAAGCGGCTTGAGCTTCTGGAAGTTCGGCATCAAGGGAGCGAGAAGCGCTGATCCGCGGCCGACCGTGCGGAAAAAAGGGGGATTTCCCCTCCTTTTTTGAGATTGAGGCCTTCGGCAGGGCGAGGGTGAACCAAAAAAGAACGGCGCGGTTTTGGCCGCGCCGC
>NZ_CABFVA020000028.1 GCF_902143375.2 Methylacidimicrobium tartarophylax
GCGGACGACGGCTGCGTCCTCCTCCGACTCCGCCGATCCGACGGGAGCATCCGCGAGGAACATGCCCTTCCCCCAGGTTGCCGCAACTGGTACTTTTCCCTCCCTGAGGATGGACAGACCTTTTCGGTCGACCTGGGCACCTACCAGACCCAAGGAACCCAGCGGATCTTCCTCTCGCTGGGCTTATCCCAAGCTGTCGCACTCCCTCGCTTTACGCCCTCCGAACGCACCGATCGCACCCTTGTAACCCTTCCGCCGGAGGTCCCCTTCCGTGAACTGGCCCGCGAGTTTCGCCCCGTCACACATCCGGGGGAGCAGCTCCTCGAAACCTTGGCCCGAGTCCAACGAGGGGGCCAAGAGAGCCTCCGCTCCCTCTCACCCGATCTCCTCTCCCGCTGGACGTCCTCCTGGAATACGGGACAAGTAGCCGGCAGCCTGGGGAGCAGCCCTTCGAGCTTCAGCCTCTTTTCCTGGCCCGGCTCTTTCCCTTGGCCGGGTTCGGTGACTGCTTGGCCGAGTTCCTGGATGAGCCAGGCGGGGAGCTTCGCTTGGCCCGCATCCTGGACCTTCAGCCCCCTCGGAGCCTCCTGGGCCATTCCTCCCGAAGTCGGACGGGAGCGGGGCTTTTTCCTCCACGTGAACGCGGAGCTCATTCTTTACGGGGGAACCGATCCCCAAGCGCAGGTCAGCGTGCTCGGCCGGCCGATCACACTCCAGCCCGATGGGACCTTCCGCTACCACTTCCTCCTCCCCGACGGGAGCTACCGCATCCCGATCGAGGCAGTTTCCCCCGACAAGGTGGAAACCCGCGGGGCGACCCTCTCCTTCCTCCGACAAAGCCGATATCAAGGAAAGGTCGATTCCACCGCGCAGCCGCCCCTGCCTCCGGAGCCTCTGGGCCGCATTCCAGGTTGAAACTCCGAAAAGCGGAGAGCGGAAAAGGCTGAGGATCGAATCGCGTCATGGAACCCCGAGGGTACCTGGCGATCCTTCTGCACGGGCATCTTCCCTTCGTCCGTCACCCCGAGCATCAGGAGTTCTTCGAGGAAGATTGGCTCTTCGAGGCAATTAGCGAGTGCTACCTCCCCCTCCTCTCGGTTCTCGAAGGATTTCTCCGGGACGGGATCGATTTTCGTCTGACCCTCTCCCTCTCCCCTACCCTCTGCGCCATGCTAGGGGATCCTCTTCTCCAAAGACGCTACACAATCCACCTCGAGCGGCTGCTCGAGCTTGCTTGCCGCGAGTCGGACCGGACGATCTTCTCTCCCCCCCTTCACGATCTTGCCCGCTTCTACCGGATCAAACTGGAAGAGACCCATGAGGCCTACGTCGACCGCTATCGGGCTGATCTCCTGGGCGCCTTCCGGCGGATCGCCCAGACAGGGAAGCTCGAGCTCATCAGTTGCGGAGCGACCCACGGCTACCTTCCTCTCTTGGCCGAGACCCCCGAAGCGGTCCGCGCTCAGGTCCTCATCGCCCGAGACTCCCATCAAGCCCTCTTCGGAACCAACCCCAAAGGCTTCTGGCTTCCCGAATGCGCCTACTATCCGGGAGTCGAAGCCTACCTCCAGGAAGCCGAGATCCGCTGGTTTGTGGTCGACAGCCACGGCCTTCTCTTCGCCGATCCCCGTCCCCTGATGGGTTTTTTCGCTCCCGTCTATACCCCCTGGGGACCTGCGGCCTTCGCCCGCGACGTCGACTCGAGCCGCGAAGTCTGGAGCGCCTCGGAAGGCTATCCCGGCGATTTCGACTATCGGGAGTTCTACCGGGATATCGGCTTTGAGCTCGACTACGACTATCTGCGCCCCTACATCCTCCCGACCGGAGAGCGGAAGTTTCTCGGGATTAAATACTACCGGATTACGGGGAACTCCACGAACAAGGCGCCCTACTCCCCCGAGGCGGCGCGGGCCAAGGCTGCCCTCCATGCCGAAGACTTCTTGTCCAAACGTCGGAACCAGATCGCCTCCCTTCGGGAGCAGGGCTTCGGCCTTCCCCCGATCGTACTCGCCCCCTACGACGCCGAGCTCTTTGGTCACTGGTGGTACGAGGGACCCCAGTTCCTCGACTTCCTCTTTCGAGGGATGGCTGGCGATCCCGGTGCGCTCTCCCCGATCACCCCCAGCGAGTATCTTGAGCGCCACTCGACGCAACAGCTCGCCCGGCCCGCCTCCTCCTCCTGGGGATGGCGAGGCCATTCCGAGGTCTGGCTCGGCGAGGAGAACGACTGGATCTACCCCCACCTCCATAGCGGCGCCCACCGCATGGTGGCCCAAGCCAAGCGCTATTCCTCGCACCGAAGGCCGCCTCAACGACTTCTACGCCAGGCCGCCCGCGAGCTGCTCTTGGCCCAAGCGAGCGACTGGGCCTTTCTCATGAAGACCGGCACCGCCTCGGCCTACGCCAAGCGCCGCACCGAAACCCACCTCTTCCGGCTCAACCGCCTCTGCGGCCAACTCGAAAATCATGCCCCCGACTTCGCGTTCCTCGACGAATGCGAGCGGCGGGACAACCTCTTCCCGGATCTCAACTGGCGTTACTTCGCCTAAACACCTCTCCCGCCCTTGCCATACGGACCGTTTTCACTTACAAACTCCATAGCCAGCTTCACTGCCGCGTGGTGCAATTGGTAGCACACCAGACTCTGGATCTGGGTGTTCTAGGTTCGAGTCCTAGCGCGGCAGCCACTTCATTCAGACGATTTTTCCCTGGAAGTCTCGCGCTTTGCCGGGAAGGAACCGAAAGCGGTTTGGCGCACTCCCGCGGCAAATGCATTCCCCCTTGACGGTAATGAATAACTTCCTTACCTTTCTCAAGAAAGGGGGGTGCGATGGTGTCGCTTACGGTGACGTCGAAAGGGCAGGTCACGCTGAAACGGGACCTATTACGGCATCTCGGGGTCAAGCCGGGGGAGCGGGTCGAGTTGGAAAAGCTGCCGGGCGGCGCATTGAAGGTGCGCGCGGCGCGGCCAAGCGGCACGATTGAGAGTTTCATTGGCCGGCATGCGGGGAAGCTCAAAAAGCCGCTCACCATCGAGGAAATGAACAAAATTACCGCCGCTGGCTGGGCTGGCGAGCTGGACGGCGAGTGAAGATCACCGCCGATACCAATGTCCTCGCGCGGGCCGTCTTGTTGGACGATCCCGCGCAGGGGGCAGCCGCAGCCAAGTTGCTGCGCGAGGCAACCTTGATTGCCGTTTCCCTGCCGTGCCTGTGCGAACTGGTGTGGCTTATGCGACACGGCGCAAAGCTGTCCAAGGATGAGGTGGCGACCACGATCCGCGATCTGCTCGACACGGGCAACGTGGTCATGAATCGCCCTGCCGTAGAAGCCGGACTGACGTTGCTGGAAGCCGGAGGGGACTTCGCCGACGGCATCATCGCGCATGAGGGCAAGTGGCTGGGCGGCGAAACCTTCGTCTCCTTCGACAAGAAGGCGGTCACTCTGCTATCCCAGCAAGGCGAAGCCGCTCGCCTGCTTACTTAAAGGAAGCTCTGCCTTGGCTCAGTGTGACGCTGATCCTCCATGGAGACCAGGCGTGGCGTGGCTAAGCCCAAGGTGCTCCGGCGCCTTCAGGCGATCCGCTTGATCCGACCGGCGCCGAATAGACGCCCTTTGATGCGGCTCATCGCCAAGATACCCGCTGACATCGACGGACAGCGCCAAAATGGATGAGTCAATTCGCAGTGCGAACGGAGAGCAAAAATCCTCTGGCCTGATCGTCGTGGGAAGAGTAGCCTGTGCAACAGGCTATCCTACAGTCTCAGGATCCATCGTAGACCTACCAACACCGGAAAATCCGCTAAACCACCAAGGGAGAATTTCATATGGCTTATGACCAGTCACATCGCTACAGCAACCTGAAGCTGGACGAAGCCCAGCTCATTGCAGGGGGCAACCACGTTCTCTGCGCGTACCGGCTCCACCCGAAGCCTGGCCACGGCTTCCTGGCGACGGCGGCGCACGTGGCTGCGGAATCCTCCACCGGAACGAACGTGGAAGTGGGCACGACCGACGACTTTACCCGTGGCGTGGATGCCTTGGTCTACTCGATTGACGAGAAGGCCTTCGGTGAGGACGGCGGCTTGATCAAGCTGGCTTTTCCGCTGGAGCTCTTCGATCGCAACATCACCGACGGGCGAATGATGCTCTCGCAGTTCACCAGCCTTATCATTGGCAATAACCAGGGAATGGCTGATTTTACCAGCTTGCGCCTTTTGGATGTCTATCTGCCTCCCAAGGCTTTGCTTCTGTTTGACGGCCCGGCGCTCAACATCAGCCACCTTTGGCGCGTTCTGGGGCGATCTCCTGTGGATGGCGGTTTCGTGGTGGGCACCATCATCAAGCCCAAGCTGGGCCTTCGTCCCAAGCCTTTTGCCGACGCCGCTTATGACTTTTGGCTGGGCGGGGATTTCATTAAGAATGACGAGCCCCAGGGCAATCAGCCTTTCTGTCCGATGCGGGAAGTCGTTCCGCTCTTGGCCGACTCGATGCGTCGCGCCCAGGACAAGACGGGCGAGGCCAAGCTCTTCTCGTTCAACATCACGGCGGATGATCCCAGGGAAATTATCGCTCGCGGCGAATATATCCTCCAGGCTTTCGGCAATGATGCGAATCATGTGGCCTTTCTCGTGGACGGTTTTGTGGCCGGACCAGCCGGTGTCGCCACGGTGCGCCGCCATTTCCCGAATGTCTTCCTTCATTACCACCGGGCCGGCCACGGAGCCATCACATCGGGAGTCAATCCACGCGGTTATACCACCTTCGTGCACATTAAGTTGTCACGACTCTTGGGGGCATCCGGAATTCATGTGGGGACGATGAGCTACGGAAAGATGGAAGGCGGCAAGGATGACCGCGCCATTGCCTACATGATCGAGCGGGACAGCGCCCAGGGCCCTTATTACCATCAGGAGTGGCACGGCATGAGAGCGATGACGCCGATCATCTCCGGTGGAATGAATGCGGTTCGGACCCCGGGTTTCTTCGACAATTTGGGGCACGGGAATCTCATCATGACTGCGGGAGGCGGATGTTACGGGCACGTCGATGGACCAGCCGCCGGCGCCAGATCCTTACGCCAAGCCTATGAGTGCTGGAAGGCGAAGGCCGACCCGGTGGCGTGGGCCAAATCGCATCGGGAGTTTGCTCGTGCTTTTGAAAGCTTTCCCAACGACGCGGACGAGCTCTATCCAAATTGGCGCAAAGAGCTCAAGCTCGCCTGATGCCTGTGCCGAGGACCGGTCGCTCCGTCGATCCGTACGGAGTGGCCGGCATCGGATGCAAGAGTGGACGCCCCGTGGCTGCGACTTCGGCTTCAACCGGCTCTGCCCGAGGGTTGGCTAGTTTCGCCTTTGCGCGCCGGCCTTCTGCCGCCGAAGCGCTTCGGCCGAGAGCAGGATCACCTCGATCTCCTCGGTGATCTCCTCCTGACGCAGACGGTTAGCCGCGCCCGTCAACTCGGCGATCCGCTTATCCAAGCGGTCGAGCGCGTTCTGCATGTGTTCCATCCGCTTGCGGTTCTCGGCGGCCAGCGACGAGTAGATCGCCTCGTGAAGCCCCGCCAGGAGATAGGTTTCGACCAGATCCTCCGAGAAGTGCCGGGCCGAGATCTGCAGGAGAGGCGGAACTTCCGCAGCACCCTTCCGAAGCGTTTCGGCGGCAATCGGAAGGGGTAAGAGCCTCCTCTCTTCGATCGATTCCTGATCGGGCTCGTGAAAGATGACGATCAGTCCGGTCGAACCCGCCTCGACCAGCTCCCGAATCGTGGCCATGAGCCGTGGGAGGAAGTCGGCGACCTCCTCCCAGACACTGGGTCCTACCAGGGATCGGGAAACCTTCGGAAAGCCCGTCGCCCGTCCCTCCAGCCGCCCGCCCACCAGGATCAGCTCGTAGTCCCCCTTTGCCGCGACCGCCTTGAGCCGCTCCTCCCAAAAGCGGACGAGCGAGGAGTTGAAATCGGCGCAAAAGCCCCGTTCCGAACCCAAAAGCAGATAGATGGGACGCTCGCCGGAACGAACCGGCGGCAGCAGCTCGGGATGTGCACTGTAGAACCCTTTAGCTATTCCTTCGAGAGCCACGATCAGATCGCGCTGGACGCCCGAAAATTTGGCGAGCTTGCGCACCTCGACGAGGGCCATGTTTTTCATCGCCTTCATGATCTCGCCGATCTCCTGCAGGGAATGGCGGTAGTGGAGGATTTCGCGGCGACGGCTCATGCGGCGGCAGAGACGGGTTGGCGTTCGGATGGGCCCGGGGCAGAGGGCACCAGCGGGGTCAACACCTCCTTGGCGAGGGCCAGCCAGCGTTCCCGGGGCTCCTCGAGCGTGAGGCCGGATTGGCTGATCCGGACGAAAAGAGCCTCCTGGGCGGAACGCACCTTATCGCTCGGAATGGGGTCAAAAAGATTTTCGTTGAATCCCACCAGCCATCCGAGCTCCTGCTCGGGACTCACCGGAACCAGCTTTTCCTGCTTGAGGAGCTCGCGCAGAAGCCTGCCTCGATGGATTCGCTTTTCGAGCGACGCCTCGAGCTTGGTCCCAAAGCGGGTAAAGACCTCGAGCTCGAGGAATTGCAGGAAATCGAGCTTCATCCGGCCGGCTTCCTTCCGCAGAACAGGATGCTGCGCTGCCCCCCCGATGCGCGAGACCGAGCGCGTCACATCGATCGCCGGCAGCATGCCGGCCGCAAAGAGGCTCTGCTCGAAAAGGACCTGTCCGTCGGTGATCGAAATCAGGTTGGTGGGAATATAGGAAGCGAGTTCCCCCTGTTGGGTCTCCACGATCGGGATCGCGGTCAAGCTTCCTCCCCCTTGGGCGGCGGACAGACGGGTCGACCGCTCCAATAGCCGACTATGGAGGTAGAAGATATCTCCCGGATAGGCCTCCCGCCCCGGTGGGCGACGCAGCAGGAGAGACAATTCCCGGTAGGTCTGCGCATGCTGCGAAAGATCATCGTAGATCACCAGCGTCTGTCTCCCGGCGCGCATCCACTCCTCGGCCAGGGCGCAGCCGGCAAAGGGTGCCAAGTACTGAAGCCCGGGGAGCGCAGTCGCCTCGGCCACCACGACCGCCGTATAGTCGAGGGCGCCCTGCGCCCGAAGCGTCTCCACGACCTGGACGATACTCGACCGCTTCTGCCCGATCAGGACATAGACGCAGAGCACATCCCGCCCTTTCTGGCTCACGACCATGTCGAGGCAAAAGGTTGTCTTCCCCAGTCCATTGTCGCCGATCACCAGCTCCCTCTGCCCCTTTCCGATCGGGATCATCGCATCGACGACCTTGTTTCCCGTATAGAGCGGTTGATCGACATAATCGCGAGCCACGATCGGCGGCGCCGGGGATTCCAAGAGTCCCACTCGATCCGTTGACGGAGCGGGCTTCCCGTCGAGCGGGTTTCCCACGGGATCGACCACCCTTCCCAGCAAAGGATCCCCCACGGGAATGCTCAGCCTTTTTCCGGTCCGGTGGACCAAGGCGCCCGCGGTCAGAGCTCCGGTCTGCACCAGCAGCATGACTCCAACCGACTCGCGGCTCAGGCTGTAGACCAGTGCCTGGCTTCCGTCTTCCATCTCCAGCAGATCGTCGATGGCAGCCGAGGAGAGCCCGTCGACCCAGGCGATCCCGTCGCCGACGGCAGTGACCCGGCCGAATTCGGCGACCTCGGGGGAAAAACGATACTGTTCGACCCAGTTCGCCTTTTGCTCGAGTGGGGAAAGTTCTTTCTTTTCCGGCATGATTTAGCCCTCTCCTTTCGAAGCGAAAAACAAAAGCTCGTCCTTCAGGTTCGCCCGAGCCATCCAACCCCCCACCTCCGCACGGACCCCTGCTCCCAACTGCGCATCCACCTGGAATTTGCACGGAAGCTCTCGCCCGCACGCCTTTTGCAAGGCCTTCGCCAAGCGTTCTCGGCGGGCTTCCTCCAAGGGGAAAGCCGTCTGCACTTCGATCTGCCCGACTCCTTCCCGCGCCACCGAGTCGCGCATCTCCACTAGTTTTTCCGGAGGAAGCCGCTCCAACTCCTCGATTGCCCGCTCGACCAGCTTGGCCTCGAGATCGGGTGTCGCCAGATCCTGAAGGAAGCGGCTGGCGAACTGGCTGGCGATCCGCAGCGCACGGTTCTCCGCCTCTTGGGAAAGGGCGGCCAGCCGGTGTGCTTCCACCGCACGTGCCCGCTCCCGTTCGTCCTGGATGAGCCGATCATTTTCGGCCTGCAGCCGCCTCCGTTCCCCCTGCATCTCCTCGAGAAGCTTGGCCCGAGCCTTCTCCTTTTCCGCCTCCCAAAGGGTCATGCGGTTCTCATAGGCGCTCTGCAAATTCTCGCCCTCCTTCTTGACCCGCTGGGCATCCTCCCACGCCTTCGCGGTCGCCGCCTTCCGATCCGCGATCAGCCGCAAGACCGGCCGGAAGAGAAGCCGGTGCAAGATCCAGATCAGGACCAGGAAGTTGATGACCTGGAGGAGGAAGGTCGTCCAGTCGAAGCTCACGGCGATCGCCTCTCGTTCGATTCCACCAGGACCTACTTGTGGAGCAGATAATCGAGCATCGGGCTTCGAAAGAGAACGATGAGCACGACGACCAGCACGTAGATCGCCAGCGACTCGATCATCGCGAGGCCGATCAAGAGCCACCGCATGATCGACTTTTCGGCCTCCGGCTGACGGGCGAGTGCCTCGAGTGCTTTTGCGATCGCCATCCCCATGCCGATCCCAGGCCCCAAGACGCCGAGTCCCATCGCCAAGACGGCGAAGGCGGTCACGATCGTGGTAAAGATGCCCAAATCGTTCATCGTACAATTCCTCCCTTTTGTTGTTCCTTTTCCTCCAGCGCCTGCATGCCACCGGCGATGTAGACCAGAGCAAGCATCCCAAAAATGTAGGCCTGCAAGAGAGCCTCGATGAGATGGAGAAAGAGAAAAGCCACCGGAACCAGGAATCCGGCCAGTAGCAGAAGGATGCCGATCGCGACCTCCATTCCCGTCATGTTCCCGAAAAGCCGGACGGCGAGAGTCAATGTCCGAGTCAACTCGCTCATGAGGTGAAAAGGGAACATCCAGAACATCGGAGAAAAATACTCCCGCACATAGGCGGCCCATCCCGCGGCCCGCACGCCGTAGAACGGGACGGCAAAAAAGACGATCATTGCCAAAGCGCCCGTTACCGAAAGATCTCCGGTCGGCGAATGGAGGCCAGGAATCAGTCCGACCAGGTTGGCGAGAAGGATGTAGATCCAAAGGGTTCCCACCAGCGGAAGAATTCGCTCCGGGGCCTTGGGAATCGACTCACGCACGGTGGTGTCCATTCCTTGCACCGCGAGTTCCAACACCAGTTGCCAACCGGCCGGGTCCCGCATCCGAAGCCGGCTCTTCGTCCAGGCGGCCGCCGATGCGAGGGCTATCGTCAAGGCTGTAGCGCTCACCGCCGACTCGCTGATGGCAAAAGAGCCGAGGCGGAGTGTGGGCTGACCCAGAAGTCCCGCTGTGCCGAGAATCAGTTCCGCGCTACTCATAAGTTCTGGCGGAGATGGTTGTAGACGCTGATGGCGCCCAGGATGACCCCCAGAAGAATCCCCGTGATGGTCCAGTGGATGGCATAACCCGCCAGATGCTGGTCGAGCCATCGTCCCAGGAAGGCGCCGACGACGACCGGAAGGATGAAGAGAAGACCGATGGTTCCGAGGGAAAGCCACGAAGAAAGAACGTCGTGCTTCTCCCTCTCGGCCTTCTTCATCCGCTCCACGTCCCTGCTCACCTGGCTGGCGAGCCGCCTTCCGTCTTCCTCCGGCACGGCTCGTCCCTTTTCCGGCCCCGCTCCGTCTTCCTCCGGATCTCCCAAGGTTCGCATCCCCATTTTACAATCCCTCCCTGGGGCGGGTCCGACCCAGCTCCCAGAGCCGCCGGAGCATCTCGCGCTCAAGATTGTGCGCGAGCGCATGCATCTCGCGCAGATCCGCCTCCTCCCGCTTGATCTTGCCCTCGAGCGCTTCGGAGATGCGATCTCGGTCCCGGTCGAGAAAGAAATGCTGGGTGCAGACGGTCGCAGTGTTATCGCGAAAGGAGAGAAGGCCGCTGGCCAGGGCAAGATAGGTGACGCCGTCGTCGGCCGAGGTGCGGAAACGAGCCAGCCCGAGCCGGAGGGAGGTGAGAAATCGCTCATGTCCCGCCAGAATCCCGAAGCTTCCCGAAGAGTCGGCCCCGACGAAGGAGATGACGTCGTCTCGGCGAACGACATGCGTCGGATCGCGCAAGATGAGAGAAAACGCTCTCATGAATTCTTCTTCTGCTCCTTCATGCTCCCGCGCATGTAGCACTGCTCCTCGGTCAAACCATCCCAATCGCCGCGCAGGAACGCTTCGCAATCGTCGAGCACCTCTTCGAGCGGGACGCTCTGTCCGGCAATCCCTGTGTGAGTAGCGGTCGTAAAGAAAGGCTGAGTCAAGTACCGCTGGAGCTTGCGGGCCCTCAGGACGGTTTTCCGATCGTCCTCGGAAAGCTCCTCCATGCCCAAAAGATTGATGATGTCCTCCAGTTCCTTGTACCGGGCCAGCACCTTCCGGACCTCCCCCGCGATCCGGTAATGACGTTCACCCAGGAAGGCCCGATCCATCATGTGGCTGGTGGAGAGAAGAGGGTCGACCGCCGGATAGAATCCCTTGGCCGCTTGCCCCCGGGAAAGGATCACGACCGTATCCAAGTGGCTCAAAATCGCCATGACCGCCGGATCGGTCATGTCATCGGCCGGGACATAGACCGCCTGGACGGCCGTGATATTGCCGCGTTGGGTCGAAACGATCCGATCCTCGAGCTCCGCCACTTCGGTCAGAAGGGTCGGCTGATAGCCGACCATCGCCGGCATCCGGCCCAGCA
>NZ_CABFVA020000029.1 GCF_902143375.2 Methylacidimicrobium tartarophylax
CGAGCCGCCAGGCTTCCTCGGGCGTCGCTCGGGCTTCCGCCGGCACCGTCGGGAGGGGTGGCGCGCTGAGGAAGGGCGGGATTGCGGGCTCCCGGGTGGCGGGGATCGGCTCCGTCGGGGCAGTCGGCGCAGGGGCGGCTGTGCCGAGGGTGACGGGGGCGGGCAGCGGAGCGGAGGGGGAGAGTTCCTGGAGGAGCCGTTCGAGGGAGACCTTCTCCTTGTGATGCGTGAGCTCCAGGACGCCGACTTCAAGTAGGAGGTTGCGATTGGCCGCCACGCGCAGGCGTCCCTCCCATTGGGTCAAGTCTTCCAGGACAGAGAGAGTCGTTTCCGGAGGGAGGGCGCGAGCGAGCGCTTCCACCTCCAAGAGTTCCGAGGTCGGGAGCTCCTCCCGGATGAGGGGGGGAGCGGTCTGGTAGACGGCGACGTTGCGGAAGAGGTGGACAAGTTCGCGGGATAAAACCATGGCTTCCTTACCCGACTCGAGCAGATCGTGCAAGAGACGGAGAGCCGGGGCGGACGCTCCTTCGGCAATCTGTCGGGCCAGGGCGGCGATCGGCCCGGTGCCTGCCATGCCGAACATCTCGAGAACGACCTTTTCGGAAAGCTCTCCTCCGTAAAAGCCGACGAGCTGGTCGAGGGCTCCCTCCGCATCCCGAAGAGAGCCTTCCGCGTTTCTCGCGAGCAGGGCGAGCGCTTTCGGGTCCGCAGCGAGCCCCTCGGTCGCGCAGAGCGAAGCGAGATGGGTGACGATCTCCTTTTCGGAAATCCGTCGAAAATCGAACCGCTGGCATCGAGAGTGAACGGTGGCCGGGACCTTTTGCGGCTCGGTCGTGGCAAAGACAAACTTCACATGGGCCGGGGGCTCCTCGAGGGTCTTGAGGAGAGCGTTGAACGCGGCCTGGGTGAGCATGTGGACTTCATCGATGACGTAGATCTTGAAACGGCACTGGGCCGGAGCGAAGCGCGCGCTCTCGCGGAGTTCGCGCACCTGCTCGACCCCGTTGTTGGAGGCGCCGTCGATCTCCAGGACGTCCAGACAGCGGCCCGAATCGATCTCGGTGCAGATCGGATCGGAGGGATCGAAATCGACGGTCGGCCCGCCGGTGCACTCGAGAGCTTTGGCGAGGATGCGGGCAGTGGAGGTTTTTCCGGTCCCGCGGGGGCCGGCGAAGAGATAGGCCTGAGCAATGCGCCGTTGCCGGATCGCACCCGCCAGTGTCCGCACGATGTGCTGCTGACCGACGATCTGCGCGAAGGTGCGCGGACGATACTTTCTGGCGAAGACTTCGTAAGCCATGGGTCTTGTCGCCCCGACGGACAGAGCACCAGGAGCAGCGACAACAGCGGTCAAGTTACCGATGCTTCCTTTCGGACCTGGCGGGGTTACCCTGCCGGCAGCTCCGCCGCCCCTGGCAGCTTTGATCTTATTCGGCTGAAGAGCGGATGCAACCTATTCTCTTGCCCATCGCCGACGAAGCGGAAAAAAACCGAAGGTTTCTCTTCCGAAGAAGAAGAGAGCTTACGGATTTTCCGGAGCCGATTTCGGGGGAGTGGCGCCTTGGCCGGAACTCTCGCCCGGAGGAGTGGACCCAGCGGCGGAAGGAGGGGGAGTTTCTCCGGGAGGAGTTTGGCCGGGAGGAGGAGTCTGGCCTCCGGGAGAAGAGGCAGTCGGGTTTTCGGGTTGGTTCCCCTCGCCGGAAGGGGCTGTCATGGAAGGCGCGCTACCGGAGGGTGGCTCCGGGGTTGTCGGCGGGGCTCCTTCCTCCAGACCGGCCTCTGCATCCGGGCTCTCGGGCGCTTCCTTCTTGGTATCGGTCTGGGACTGCGGCTGGGCATCCTTTTTCTTGGGCGCGTAGAGATCGCAGCCGGTGAGGGCCAGAGCAGTCAGAAGGCCGAGGCTCAAGAGGAAACGACGGGTGTGCAGGGGTTTTCTGGCGGAGTCCATATGGATTGGTTGACTAATGTTCCCGATTTAGCCTTTCCGCTCTCCTCTTGTCAATCGACTCTCGACAGGAGCGGAAAGTTTCAATGGGCGGGCCGCGTCATCCGGGGAGCGGAAACGCGACGGTGGCCGATAAGATCTCCTCGCGAATCTTCTCTAGGACGTCGGAATCGTTTCGATGGGTGAGCGCGCGATGAATCCAGTCGCCGATGTCGAACATCTCGTTTTCCCGCATCCCGCGGGTGGTGACCGCCGGAGTTCCCAGGCGGATGCCGCCCGCTTGATAAGGCGGGAGGGTGTCGAAGGGAATGGCGTTCTTGTTGACCGTGATTCCCACGCGGTCGAGGAGCACTTGGGCGTCCCTCCCGGAGATCCCCCTGGGGCGGAGGTCGATCAAGAGCAGGTGGTTTTCGGTGGTGCCCGTGACCAGCCGGTAGCCGTGGTGCCGGAGGGCTTCGGCCAGAGCGCGGGCGTTGCGCAACACCTGGTTCTGATACATCTGGAATTCAGGCTGAAGCGCTTCCTTGAGGCAGACGGCCTTCGCCGCGATCACGTGCATGAGAGGCCCGCCCTGAATCCCCGGAAAGATTTGCGAATCGATCTCCTTGGCATAGGCCGCACGGCATAGGATCATGCCGCCTCTCGGGCCGCGGAGCGTCTTGTGGGTGGTCGTGGTGACGAAGTCGGCGTAGGGTACCGGGGAGGGATGCAAGCCCGCGGCCACCAGGCCCGCCACATGGGCCATATCGACGAATAGAAGGGCTCCCACCGCATCGGCGATCTGCCGCAGCGCCGGAAAATCGATGATGGCCGGATAGGAGGAGGCTCCCGCCACGATCATTCGGGGGCGATGGACCTCCGCCATTTTGGCGAGACCATCGTAGTCGATCCGCTCGTCTTCCGGACGGACCCCGTAGTGGGTGACCTGGAAGAAGCGGCCCGAAAAATTCATCTTGAAACCATGGGTGAGATGTCCTCCGTGGGCCAAGTCCATGCTGAGGAGCTTGTCCCCGGGCTGAAGAGAGGCGAAATAGACGGCCATGTTCGCTTGCGAACCCGAGTGGGGTTGCACGTTGACATGTTCGGCCCCGAAGAGCTGCTTGGCCCGGTCGATCGCAAGGAGCTCGATCTCGTCCATGTTTTCGCAACCGCCATACCATCTCCGCCCCGGATAGCCTTCGGCATATTTGTTGGTCAGGCAGCTTCCTTGGGCCTCCATCACGGCGCGGCTCGTAAAGTTTTCCGACGCGATCAATTCGAGATTTTCGCTCTGCCTTCGGATTTCGCGTTCGATCAGGGCACCGATTTCCGGGTCGGTGGCGGGAAGAGCGGAAACGTACTGAGGCAGAGAGGAACGGGCGGGGAGCTTGCCCAAAAGCTCGAGCTTTCGCAAGGGGCGCTCGTGCGACGCCGGATCCGGGTGGGAGACGAGCCATGCGTGAATAATGGCGGGGAGCTCGGTGGTATGGACGGCGTCCGACCCGATACAAAGGACGTTCGCCAGGTAGCGGACGCGAGCCGCCGCCGCTTCCTCGGGGTTCGAAACCCGCACGGCCCGAATCCCGGGAACCCGGTTCGCGGCAATCTCCATGCCCATCCCATCTTGACAAAAAAGGAGACCCAGGGAGGACTGTCCTTGAAGAATGGCTCGGGCGACCCGCTCTGCATAGTCGGGGTAGTCGACCGGCAGATCGTTCATCGTCCCATGGTCTTCGAAAGCGATCTGGCTCCCTTTGAGCCAATCGCGTGCCGCCGCCTTGAGCCCTAAGCCGAACTGGTCGGAGCCCAGGGCGATCCGCAGCGGCGCGCCTGCTGCCGGCTCTGTCGCATGCTCCGATTCGAGCACGAAGGAGAGGATCTTCGGCATGGCCTGCCGCATCTGCTCGCGGCAGGCGCGGTAGATTTCGATGGGGCTGCCGATCGGGTCGGGAATCTCCCGGGAGGCGAGAGGGAGATCGGAATCGAACTCGAGGAGGAGATAGGTCTTTTCAGCCGCCGAGGGATAGAGCAGGAGAATGGAATCCAGATGCGCGTAGCTCATGCAGAAGAGGAAATCGGCCCGGCGGACGAGTTCGGCCGAAACGGGCTTACTGCGGATGGCGGAGATGTCGATGCCGATCTCCTGCATGACGTCGATCGCCTGCTCGCTCGGCATGACCCCGCTGACCGCACCGATGCCGGCGGAATCGACCCGGATGTCGTGGCGACCTTGCACCAGATCTTGAAACAAGCCTTGCGCCATGGGGCTCCGACAGACATTTCCCGTGCAAACAAAAAGGACGTTCTTCATGAGTTGGACAACGACAGGATCACAAGGCCGGATCGCGCCGACCGCTCGGAGAGAGATGGATAGGTTGCTGGATCAATTCGATGAGCGGTTGATCATACTCACCGTGTTCCCGCGGAAAAAGGATTTTTTCTTCTCCCGCGGAATCCGGGGCTGCCCGGCCGGAAGCAGGCGCGCCTCGCGTACGAACTTTGTGAGACAGGCAGGCTAGAACGGGACTGGTCCGTGGTTTGCGGCGCCGCGCGCGGGGCTGTGGAGGAAGGAGAAAGCCTTCCGAGAGGGAGGGACGATCCTCAACTCGACGGGAGCCACTCCGTCGGAGAGCATGCCGATACGACCGGCCGCGGCGCGGGAGAGGTCGATGATTCGGCCTTTTTTGTAGGGACCCCGGTCATTGATTCGGACGAGCGCGATTCGCCCGTTTTTGATGTTGCGGACCGATACCAGGGTGTTGAAGGGAAGGCTCGGATGAGCGGCGGTCATTTCGCGGGCCCGGTAGCGTTCCCCGGTCGAAGTGAAGCGGGATTCGTCGTACCAGGAAGCGATGCCTTTCGCGCGGAAGGTCGGCACCGCAGGACTCGGGCGTGTCTTGGGTGCCTTGGCTTTGGCGTGCGTGACGAGCGACCCCAAGAGGAGAGCGACGGAAACAAAGCGGAAACCGCCGATGCCATACCGGGAGACTGCTGCTCGTGATGTAGGGTTAGCAAACATAGCCATGTGGAGCGCATGGTAAATGTATGGTTTTGATAGCGTCAACAAGAAAGTGTTCAGATTCCTGATCGAAAGCTATACGACTTTCTTTCGGCGAAGCCTTGCCGGTTCAGCCGGAGCGTCGATCCTCGGCGAGGTAATCGAAAACCGATTCCGCGAGCTTCCGGCCGATGCCCTGCACTTCGGCAATCTCTTCGACCGACGCCTTTCGGAGACGATCGACCGAACCGAAGGTCTGGAGGAGGAGCCGCTTGCGGTTGCGGCTGATCCCGGGGCAGTCGTCGAGCAGGCTTTCGCGTACCCGCTGTCGGAGCAGGAGCTGGTGATAGGCGTTAGCGAAGCGGTGCGCTTCGTCGCGCAGCCGCTGGAGGAGGCGAATGGCACCGGAATCCCTCGGAAGCTGGAGGGGGAGCGAATGGTGCGGCCGGTAGATCTCCTCGTTTTCCTTGGCGAGGCCAATGACGGGGATCGTCGTCAGGCCAAGCGCGAGCAGTTCGCGGCGGGCGGCGGAAAGCTGGCCGGCTCCCCCGTCGATGACGATCAGGTCGGGTCGGCGTGTCCCCTCATCCAAGACCCGCCGATAGCGCCGCTGCACCGCTTCCGCGATGCTGGCGAAGTCATCCTGCCCGGGTACTGTCCGGATCCGGTAGCGCCGATAGCTCCCACGAGCGGGCCTGCCCTGCTCGAAGACGACCATGGAGGCAACCTTGTGGAGGGTGGAGATGTTCGAAATGTCAAAGCACTCCATGATCTGCGGAGGACCGGAAAGTCCGAGGGCGGCGGCCAGCTCCCGCAAATCCTCGGCGGGGGAGATTGCCGACTCGTAGGAGCGAAGGAACCGCTTGACGGGCCTGGTCGTCTGCCGAAGGTCTTCCCAGAGATTCCGCAGCTCGGCTGCCCGCTCGAACTCCCACCGGGCGGCCGCCTCTTCCATCTTTTTGCGGATCTCCTCGGCCATCTCTCGGGATTTTCCTTCGAGGAAGGAGCAGGCGGACTCCACCCGAACGCGGTATTCCTCCCGGATCGTCGTCCCTAGGCAGGGAGCGGAGCAGTTTTTAATGATCCGGTCGAGGCAGTGCTTGTAGTCCTTCTCGCCGGGAACCAGAGGGGCACAGGAGCGCAAGCCGAAGATCTTCTTCATCCAGTTGATCGTGGTCCGGAGGGCACCGGAGGAGGCAAAAGGGCCGAAGTAGCGGCAGCCGTCGTCCTTGCGCAGTCGGGTGATCTGGAAGCGGGGAAAGGGCTCCCGAAGGTTTGTCTTCACGAGGAGGAAGCGCTTGTCGTCCCGGAAGCTCACGTTGTAGCGCGGGCGATACTCCTTGATGAGCTTGCCCTCGAGCAGGATCGCTTCGGCTTCCGAGCGGACCGTATGGTACTCGATCCGACGCGCGACCTCGACCATCGCCCGGATCTTCCGGTTGGCCGCCGTGCCCCGGGATGGATGAAAATACTGGGCGACCCGCTTGTGAAGATTGCGTGCCTTGCCGACGTAGATGACGCGGTCGAGACGATCGCGAAAGAGGTAGACGCCTGGCGTCTGGGGAAAGTCTCGCACCGCTTTTTCGAGCTCTGGCCGGGCAACGCTCATGGGTGTCTACGATAGAATGGCATGATTTCGGGCTTCCGCCTATGGTAGGGTGACTCGTCGATGAAGAGAGGGTATTGGTTTTCGGCGTTGGCGATCGTTGCGGCGTTCTGGGCGGCGCTTTCTTGCGTTTCCTGGGCCGCCGAATCTCTGCCGGCTCGCAGTCGGCATGTCGAAGCGACTCTTCTCTCGGAAACGGACTCCGTCTCCCCGGGAATCCCTTTCCGGATGGCGATTCGGCTCCGCATGGAGAAGGGCTGGCATACCTATTGGCGGAATCCGGGGGATGCCGGATCGGCGACGCGGATCGAATGGAAGCTTCCCGAGGGCTTTCAAGCCGGACCCATTCAGTGGCCGGTTCCCGAGGTCATTTCGGTTCCTCCCTTGACGAGCTACGGCTATGAAGGAGAAGCATGGCTCCTGGTCTCCGTTAGTCCCCCTGCGTCGCTGGCGGTCGGTCAAACCGTGGCTCTCTCGGCGAAAGTAAGCTGGGTCGAGTGCGCGCAGAGCTGCATCCCCGGGGGCGCCGATCTCCAGCTCATCCTCCCGGTGACGCCGGGTCCGGCGAAGGGCGATTCGTCGCTGCGCTCGGGCTTTGCGCGGGCCCAGTCGGCTCTGCCTCAGCCTCCCCCGAAGGCGGTAGAGGCAAGCGCGTGGGTGGCGCGCGGCAAGCTCCATCTGGAGCTGAAGAGCTCGGAAAAAAAAGCGACGGTGTTGGAGGAGCCTCGCTTCCTGCCCGCGCAGGAAGGCCTGATCGTGGACAGCGCCGCGCAAACATTTCGGCTGCGGCAGTTCGGCATCGTCCTTGAGATTCCGCAACCGCCGAAGGCCGCGCCGCTGCCGAAGAAGCTGGACGGGCTGCTGCTTGCCCAATCGACCGAATGGAAGGGGACGCGAAAGATTGCCTGGGCACTCGAGGTAGAGAAGACCCCCGCACCGATCACCCTCCGTTCCCTCCCCGCCTCCAAGGAGTTCTGGTTGGTCCTCGGCTTCGCCTTTCTCGGCGGCCTGATCCTCAATTTGATGCCCTGCGTCTTTCCCGTGCTCTCCTTGAAGGTTCTTCATCTTGTGGAACGGGGTCGAGGGGAAGCGGGAGGCTCCTTCCGGCACGGGCTTGTTTTCCTGGTCGGAGTCGTCTCGTCCTTCCTGGCCCTGGCCGCGACCCTGCTCGTCCTGCGGGCGCGCGGGGCCGAGCTGGGATGGGGCTTTCAACTTCAATCGGCGCCTTTTGTCGCGTTTCTGGTCGTCCTCTTCTTTCTGGTCTCCTTGAGCCTCTTCGGCGTCTTCGAGTTCGGATCTTCCTTGGGGAGCATGGGAGAGGCGGCCGATCGGGTGCGGGGTCTTTGGGGGAGCTTCGGCAGTGGAGTCCTGGCGACCGTGGTAGCGAGCCCCTGCACGGCACCGTTCATGGGGGTGGCTCTCGGTTTCGCCTTGGCCCAACCGATGTGGGTCGCCTTGCTGATCTTCGGCGTCCTGGGGCTCGGGGTCGCCGCCCCGGTCTTTCTCCTCTGCACCTTTCCGGTTCTGCTGAGGCTCTTGCCGCGACCGGGGCGGTGGATGGAGGATTTCAAGCAGCTTTTGGGGTTTCCCATGATGGCCGCCGTGGTCTGGCTTCTCTGGGTCTATGGGAAGCTGCGCGGCATTGACGGCGTCGGCTCGCTGCTCTTGGCCCTTGTCGTGGTCGGTTTCGGCGCCTGGCTTTTCGGAAGATACGCGAATCCGAGCCGGATCCTGCCGGTTCGGCTGGTCGCGGGGCTGGCCGGCATGCTCGCGGTCGGGGTGGCAGTCGGGTATCTCTTGCGGGATGCGGCCGGCCGGAAAGCAGAGGTGCCTTGGATTCCCTACTCGGCGGCGCGATTGAACGAGTTGCGGGTCGCAGGGGTTCCGGTCTTTCTCGATTTCACCGCCTCCTGGTGCTTGACGTGCAAGGTCAACGAGCGGGTGGCCCTCGACAACCCGGAAGTCCGCAAGCGGCTTTCCGACCGAGGCGTGGTTTGGATGGTGGCGGATTGGACGAACCGGGATCCGGCGATCACGCAGGCATTGACCGAGCTGGGGCGAAGCGGGGTGCCGACCTACGTACTCTATGGTCCGGACTCCCAGGCGCAACCCAAGCTGCTTCCGGAACTGCTGACTCCGCGTCTTCTCCTGGACGAACTCGACAAGCTCCCGACTGCGCACGCTCAGGCGCCCGAGTTGTCGTCCTCGCCGCAATCCGGGCCGTGAAGAGTATGGACCGTGACGGTAGGCCCGAGAAGGGTCGGGCCTTTTTCCCGGGATTCGGCGTCTTCGAAACTATTCGTGTCGAAAAGGGGCTTCCGCAATTCGTGGAGGAGCACTGGCGGACGCTGGGAGAGGCGGCGGATGCCCTGGGACTGGCCCGCAAAGTCGATTTTCGGGCGCAGGCACTCCACCTGCCGCCCGGAGAAACGGGCCGCTGGCGCTGGCTGCTCACATGGGATGACCAGTGGGAGAGCTTTACCAGGGAGAAGCCTTCGGGGCGGCGCGCCTTTTCGCTGGAGCCGGCCTCTTTGCGCGTCGGTTCCGAGAACTGGGATGCGCGTTTCAAAACGCTTAGCTATTTGACTCACTGGCAGGCTCGGAGGTCGGTGGCGGCAGACGAGGCTCTTCTCTGCAACGAACGAGGCGAGATTGCTTCCGGGGCTTGCAGCAATCTCTTCTGGGTCCGCGGAAAGTCGATCTACACCCCGGCTCCGGAGGCGGGGTGCCGGGCTGGGGTCGTTCGAGGCTGGATCCTGGGACGGGCCAGGGTCGTCGAGGGCCGCTTCCCGCTGGCCGCACTCGAGGAAGCCGAGGAGATCTTTTTGAGCAATAGCTGGATCGGCGTCATGCCGGTCCATCGCTACCTCGGCCGGTCCTTCCCAATCGGCCCCGTTGCCCGGCGTCTTCGGAGGGAGCTCCAAAAGATGTTGCGGGGCGGAATCCCTGGACAGAATGGCGGCTGACCTGCATGGCTCACAAGCGATCTCCTGCGGCTTGCGAAATGGACCTATCTGCTTCGTTGGCCTTGCATCCAGGCCCATCCGCTGCGCCTCGGGTACGAACTTTGTGAGACATGCAGGCTAAAGCGCCGGCTTATCCCGCTTTAGGTCGGGTGTAAGCGCGGGCGGAGGAGCAGAGGGGTAGAGCTGCCGGCTTCGTTTCCGCTCGATCCCGGCCGCAATCCAGACGGAGAGCTCGTAGAGGAGATACATGGGAGCCGTCAGGAGAAAGAGGGTGAAGGGATCGGAGGTGGGGGTGATGCAGGCGGCGGCGACGAGGATCACGACGATGGCGTGCCGGCGATAGCGCCGCAAGAGCTCGACGCGAAGGATGCCGAAGTAGGTGAGCAGGACCACGACCAAGGGAAGTTCGAAGGCGAGGCCGAAGCCCACCACCATCTGGATGACGAAATCGAGGTAGTTGGGCAGGGTCCACTGGGTTTCGACCCCGAGGTTGCGGCTGTAAAGGACGAAGAAGCGGAGGGTTTGCGGCAAGAGGCCGGCGTAGGAAAAGAAGCCGCCGAGGAGGAAGAGAAGGGCGCCGGCGGAAAAGATGGGAAGAACCGCCCGTCTTTCGATCGCCGTAAGTGCGGGGAGGAGAAATTCGCCGATAAAGTAGAGGACGGCGGGCAGGGAGAGCACGATTCCGGTCAAAAGGCCGATTTGGAGCTGGACCGAAAAGGGGTCGACCACGCCCAGGAAACGCAGGATCTTGGTCGGATCTTCTCCCGCCTTCTTGAGGGGAGCGAGAAGGAGCCCGAGAATGGGCTTGGTTTCCACGAAGCCGACCACGGCGGCCACCGCCACGGCGGCTA
>NZ_CABFVA020000030.1 GCF_902143375.2 Methylacidimicrobium tartarophylax
GACATTCTCCAGCGCTATCCGGCCGCCGAGGGCGGCCGGCCTACCGCTGACCGACGAGCTCCTTGATCGATTGAAGCATCTGCCCCAGGACTTCTTGGGCGTCTCCGTAGACCATCCGGCAGTTGTCGGCCGTGAAGAGGGCGTTCTCGATGCCCGCGTAGCCCTTCCCCTGGCCGCGCTTGATCACGTAGACCTGCTGGGCCTTGTCGACGTCGAGGATCGGCATCCCGTAGATCGGTGAGCCCTTGTCAGTCCGAGCCGCCGGATTGACGATGTCGTTGGCTCCCACGACGAGCGCCACATCGGTCGTCGGGAACTCCCCGTTGATCTCGTCGAGGCCGACGATCATCTCGTAGGGGACTCCCGCTTCGGCCAGCAGGACATCCATGTGACCCGGCATCCGGCCCGCCACCGGGTGGATGGCAAACTTGACGTCCGCCCCTTCTTCCTGGAGCCGCTTAGCGAGCTCGTAGAGCTTCTGCTGGGCATGGGCGGCAGCGAGCCCGTAGCCCGGAACCAGGATCACTTTGCGCGCGTAGCACATCGTGGTCGCGGCGTCCTCGGCGCTGATCGGCTTGAGTTGGCCGGTCACCTGGGTCTCCTCCCGTCCGGTCTCACCGAAGTTGCTGAAGAGGATGTTCCCGAGCGAACGGTTCATCGCGCGCGCCATCAGCAGGGTGAGCAGGCTGCCGGCCGCTCCCACGACCGTTCCGGCGATCATGAGGGCCGGATGGTTGAGGACGAACCCCTCGAAGCCGACCGCCATCCCCGTGCAGGCATTGCAGAGCGAGATCACGACCGGCATGTCGGCTCCTCCGATCGGAAGGGTGATCAGGGCTCCGAAGGCCAGCGAGAAGACAAAGAAGAGCGTGAGAAGCTGCGAATTGGGAAGGAGAGCCGGCATGGCGGTAGCCGAGGCAACGGCCACCAGCAACACCAGCCCGTTTCCGATCTGGAGAAAGCGGGGCCTCCACGGCTTCGGCAGCTTCCCCTCGAGCTTGGCCCACGCGATGAGCGATCCCGAGAACGAAAAAGAGCCGATAAAGCCTCCTGCGATCGCGATCCCCAGCCGGACATTGCCCACATCGGGATGCACGAGCAGCTCGATCGCCGAAATCGCCGCCGCCGCCGCTCCTCCCATCCCGTTGTAGAGTGCCACCATCTGCGGCATCGCGGTCAGCGGAACCCGCCCTCCTCGCCACCAGGCCCAACCCGTTCCCACGAATAGAGCGATCCCGGCGAGCAGGAGGTTGACCGGAAGATGAGGCCGCGCTTCTCCCTTTACGCCGAAGGCGTAGAGGAAGCTCGCCAAGGTCACGATCAGCATCCCGATGCCCGCGAGCGCGATTCCGGAACTCGCCGTCGCCGGGGAGGACATGCGCCTTAGCCCATAAATCAGGAGAAAGGCGGTTGCCAGATCGCAAGACTGGAGAAGAAGCTCCATGGTCAGCTCGAACTCCGCGGAGGTTTTGCGGCCTTTCCCGAATGGAACATCCGGAGCATCCGCACGGTGACCACGTAGCCTCCCGCCGCGTTCGCCGCTCCGAAGAGCACCCCGAGGAAGCCGATCGCCTGCTCTGGCACGGAACTCGCGTGGAGCAGTGCGTAGAGGGCCCCCACGACCACGATGCCGTGAATGAAGTTGGAGCCCGACATGAGCGGGGTGTGAAGGATCGCCGGCACCCGGGCGATCACCTCGTAGCCGGTGAATGCGGCCAAAAGAAAGAGATAGACCGCCAAAAAGCCGGTAATTGCAGTTTCTCCGTCCATGGGAGTCTTCTCCGATCGAGGCTTGAGACGATTAACGAACGCGGCGCAGGTAGCCGCGGGGATTCCAGGTGATGCCGAAATTTTCCCGGATCCGATCGGCCTCGAAGCGGTCGTCCTCCGCCAGGAAATCCGCGACCGCCTCATAGGGACCGGGGGACGGGCCGTCTGCAACCCCATGGTGGCAGTTGGTATCCTCGACGATCAGGTAGCTGCCCGGGCTGACCAAGCCGGCATAGGCTCGCAAGACGCCGAGCGTGTTGTCGTAGGTATGTTCGCTGTCTTCAATGATAAGGACTCGTTCGGATTCGCTGATTTGGGAGGCGACTTTGCCGGCGAGGAGCTTGGCATCTCCCTGCATCCAGGAGATCCGCGGATGGCGTTTGGCGCGGGGATCGATCTTCCGCTGGTTGATGTCGATCGCGATGATCCTCCCCTTTCCGAGCGCATCCAGAATATGGGCGAGCGCCAGGGCGCTTCCCCCATGAAAGTTGCCGATCTCGACGACGACCTCCGGCTGGCACTCGTAGAGGAGTTCCTGATAGACCCAGAAATCCAGAGGGCATTTAAACGTCTTGATTCCGAAATAGGTCGTTCCGATCAGGATCCGTGCCTGCATCCGCTCGAGCACCCTTTGGAGGGGCTCCTCGAGGCGCTCCTCCATGGGCGGCCACGAGGGTTGGGGCGTTTCGGTCATGGCCCGGAGTCTAGCGGAATGGACTTCCCCCCGCCAATCGGAAAGAGCGGATGCCGGAATCAAACCGTTTTGTTCCCCAGGGCTAACCGTTCGGCTTCTCGGCCTCGATCCACTTGACGATGTCCAGGTAGACGTTTTCCTCCCGCAGGATCCGAAAGCCGGCCGCTTTCACATTGCTCACCGTCTCCCGATTGAGCGCGGGACCCACCAGCCGCGAGAGGGGGGTCATCGTATCCAGGAGAATCCCCACCGGGCCGATCCGGCTCCGGACATGCTCGAAAAGAAAAAATCGGCCGCCTGGCTTGAGCACCCGCCGGACTTCCCGCAGACCCGCCAAAGGATCGGGAACCGAGCAGAAAGTGCAGACGGCCAGAGCCTGGTCGAAGGAGCCGTCGGGAAAGGGCAGCCGCTGGACATCGGCTTCCCGCAGTTCGAGGGTTCCGCGGAGCTCATACCCGGCGGCCTTGCGCGCCGCCTGCGCGAGCATGGCCGGGCTCAGGTCGACGGCCGTCACGGCAAGACCGGAGGGGAGGTAGCGGAAGTCGTTCCCGGTCCCGGCTCCGACGAAGAGCAGCTTTCCTTCCGCTCGGGCGAAGAGCCGCTGCTTCTCCGGGCCAAAGCGCTGGTCGTCCGCCCAGGTCAACCGGTCGAAAAAGCGGCTGGCCGCATCCCACTTCTGCCGGGTCCGGGGGCTATCCGCCGCCGGAGCTCCTCCGGCGGGGCCGTTGACCGGTCCGCGCAGGATCCGGTCATAGAACCGGACGCCCGCCACGGCGATGGCGCCGAAAAGCGCTCCCACGCCCAGGGCACTCGTCCAACTCGATGAGCCGGCGCTCATCGAATCCCGCATGGCGAAGAGCATGCCGCCGTACATCCCGATCCACGAGCCGGGAACCATCGTCTGGAACATGCCCAGAAGAGGCCCCAGCACGAACCCGAGCACCAGATGAATGCCCATGCCGACGACCATCCCGAGGATCATCGCGAGCACCATGTCGAAACCGGGTCCGACCAGGCCGCGAACGGCCGCGGCCACGATCGTTCCGGTGAGAATGCCCGCCAGATAGTCTCCGACCGGAAAGAAGAGCGAGCCGTCCGATTTCACCGTGACTGGATTCCCTGGTCTCCTACCATTCCGCGCGGGTCACCCCGGATTCGCTCTGCTGCGGCTGGGCCTTCCCGCTTCCCGCTACCATTGTTTTTCCGAGAGATCTGAATCTTTCGTCCGAACCTCTGGAGCGGATCCAGAGAAGTCTCTTCCGGACCCATCCGCTGGTCGACGAGTTTCTACTCTTTGCCCATCCCTTGTTCGTTGTCAACGGAGAGAGACGGCTTTCGCAAAAGAGATCTGCTTGTCTGGCCGAGGCCCTCCCCGGCAAGATGCCCTTGCCCGAAAAAGGGAGAGGAGGAGGATCGATCGATGAATCCGTTCGCAGGAATGCTCTACACGTCGCGCTCGCTGGGTCCATGCGTTCTCCGTCTGGGGCTGGCGATCGTCTTCTTCCCGCATGGAGCGCAGAATGTCCTGGGCTGGTTCGGAGGAGGAGGCTTGGCGGGCAGCACGGGATTTCTCCACGGGTCTCTCCACATCCCCATCCTGCTGGCGCAGGCTGCCGTCTGGACCCAGCTTCTCGCTCCCATCGCTCTTTTCTTGGGGCTCTTCACCCGCTTGGCCGCATTCGCGCTGGGTACGACGATGGCGGTGGCCGCGTTCCTGGTGCATCTTCCCCACGGCTTCTTCATGAACTGGTACGGGACCCAGGCGGGAGAAGGCTTCGAGTTTCACATCCTGGCGGTCGCAGGCTGCCTCTGCCTGCTCTTCACCGGAGGGGGAATCTTCTCCATCGACCGTCGTGTTTCGGGCGAATAGGAAATCGGGCAGGGAGATCCGGCAACGGATCAGCCGCGGGGCCCCAACGGCCTGACCGCGTCGGCCATCCGAGCTTCCTCCCCTTTCTCGGCCGGCTCGACATGCACGGTGACCGAGGCCTGCGGCACGGTCCTTTGCACCGCTTCCTCCATCCGGTCGCAGAGCTGGTGCGCCTCTCGGACCGGAAGCGAGCCGGGGACGACCAAGGCGAACTCGATGAAGACCGTCCGGCCTGCCCGCCGGCTGCGCAGCCGCCGGACCTCGGC